>NZ_JAWUEA010000011.1:0-187947 GCF_036663475.1 Rouxiella sp. T17
AGCCGCAGTGAGACTGGATGCTTCATAATGGTAACCCTTCAGATTCTGGAAGTGTCCAGGATCTGGGGTTCAGTGCATAAAGCGATACCCTCGTTAATTAACAACCTGAAAACATTTTTAACCTGACCTTTATGCCCCGTGGCTCCCCGCGCTTGTTCACAGCGTTGCCCTCGCTTTTTGCTTTTTGCTTATAACTTTATGCTTATCGCTTTTTACTTATAGTTTTTTGCTTATAAAAGACTCATCCCACCGCGCTTAACGTGGCGCTGCGATTGCCGCGGCCCGGAATATGACTCAGCAGCTGACGCGTGTAATCGGTTTGCGGATCCTCAAAAATTTGCTCGACCGCCGCCTGTTCGACCACCTTGCCCTGTTGCATCACCACCACATAATCTGAAATCTGTCTGACCACCGCCAAATCGTGGGAGATAAACAGGTAGCTCAGGCCAAGCTCGCGCTGGAGTTTGTCCAGCAACGTCAGAATTTGCGACTGCACGGCGGCGTCCAGCGCGGAAACCGGTTCGTCGAGCACCACCAGCTCGGGTGAAATGGCCAGCGCACGCGCAATGGCTACGCGCTGACGCTGGCCGCCGGAAAGCGCCGTCGGACGCAGCGCCAGCAGCCGTCGGGGCAGCTCGACGCTGTCCATTAACCACTCTGCCCGCTCGCGCTGGCTCTGACGATTGCCAATTTTAAAGGCTTTCAGCGACTCGGTAATGATCTCCTCCAGCGTCATTTTCGGATTCAACGAGGCATACGGATTTTGATACACCACCTGCACCCGTCGGCGAAACGCCTGCCTTTCCGCGCGACTTGGCGCGCTAAAATCCTGGCCGTCGAATTCAATCCTGCCGCCGTCGGGCGATTCTAGCCCTAACAGCATGCGTACCGTGGTCGATTTCCCCGACCCTGACTCGCCCACCAAACTGGTGGTTCCGCCGCGCACCACCGGAAACGAGACGCTGTCGACGGCGATAAAATGTTCGCCACGGCTTGAGGTGAAGCGTTTGCTGAGGCTTTCGGCGCGCAGCAAGACGGATTGTGAAGCCAACGCAGGACGTCGCGGCACCTCGAAAAATTCCGGTGACGCCTGCAAAAGCTGACGGGTGTAGGCGTGACGCGGCTGACTAAATAGCGTGGCCGCCGGACCCGTTTCGACCACTTTGCCGTGCTGCATCACCATGACGCGATCGGCACGTTCCAGCGCCACCTGCAAATCGTGGGTAATTAGAATCAGCGCAATGCCTTTGCTGCGCACAATGCTGTCGAGCGCGTCGAGCACCTGTTTCTGCACGGTGACGTCGAGCGCGCTGGTCGGCTCGTCGGCAATGATCAGTTTCGGATGGTGGCTCATCGCCATCGCCAGCAGCACTCGCTGACGCATCCCGCCCGAAAGCTGGTGCGGAAAACTGTTTACCACGCGCTGCGCGTCTTGCAGCCCCACGTCGGCGAGCAGCGTTTCTACCCTCAGCGCGGCCTGCTTTTTAGTGACGCCGTGCAGAGTCAGCGCCTCCAGCATCTGCTTGCCGATGCTTTGAATCGGGTTCAGCGATTGGCCCGGATCCTGCGGCACAAAGCCGATTTCCAGCCCGCGCAGCTGCTGCCAGCGGCGTTGACCGGCGTTTTCTAGCGCTTCGCCCGCCAGAAAAATCGAGCCTGACGCGCGCCGCGCCTGCTTGCCGAGCAGCCCAACCAGCGCCGACGCCGTGGTCGATTTCCCAGAGCCGGAGCCGCCCACAATCGCCAGCACTTCGCCCGGCGCAATTTGCAGGTCAAGCTGGTCGACGGCGCGTAGCGTTTGTCCCTCTTTATCAACGTAATCAATGGATAGCTGTTCAACCGACAGCAAGGCTGCGCGAGGGGTTTGGCTTATAAAGTTGCTCGTGGAATGGCTCATGCTTCCTCCGATCTGTCTTGGATAAATCCGGCAACGCGATTGGTTGCCAGCACCGCCAGCACAATCATCAGGCCCGGCAACGAGGTGTACCACCAGGCGGCGGCGATATAATTTCGGCCTTCGGAAACCAGCAGGCCCCATTCAGGCTGCGGCGGCGGTGCGCCAAAGCCAAGGAAGCTCAGCGCCGATACGGAGAGCAGCGCGAAGCCCAGCTCAAGCGCCGCCAGCGACAGCACGGGAGCCAGCGCGTGAGGAATAATATGGCGACGAATAATCGTCAGATGACTCACACCGCCCGCCTGCGCCGCCTCGACAAACAGATTGACCTTGCTTCGCAACACTTCGCCGCGAGAAAGCCGCGCAAAGGTTGCAATCGACGACAGTCCAACCGCAATCGCAATGTGCAGCGTGCCGAAGCCTAAAACGGTAACAATCGCCATCGCCAGCAGCAGGTTCGGAATCGCCATCAACACGTCAATCACGCGCATAAACAGCTGGTCGACCCGTCCACCGACGTAACCCGCGATCACGCCGATGGTCGCGCCTATCACCAACGCGATCGCCACCGAAAACAGCGTCGCTTTTAACGTCAGCGCGGTGCCAAACACGGTGCGGGAATAGATATCACGCCCGAGGTGATCGGTGCCGAACCAGTGTGCAGTGGAAGGTGGTTGCAGCGCCTGCAAAGGGTCACCAATCAGCGGATCCTGATGGGTAAAAATCGCGGGAAAAATTGCCCACAGCGCCACCACCAGCAGAACGCCGAGGCTTAGCCAGAGAGTTACGGCGAAACGTTGACGCCTCGCACGCACGCCGTCGACAGGTAAAATCAGGCTCATTTTCCCCCTCCCGATGAGACAGTGCCCAAACGCGGATCGAGCAGCGGATAGAGTAAATCGACCACAAAATTGACCACCACGAACACCGTCGCCGCCGTCAGCACTACGCCCTGCACCACGGGAATATCCTGCGTTGAGACCGCGCCCTGCGCCAATCGTCCCAGACCTTCGCGCGAGAAAATGGTTTCGGTGACGACCGCGCCCGCCAGCAGATGTCCAAAAATCATGCCGGTTAGCGTCAGCAGCGGAATCGCCGCGTTGGGTAAAACATGGCGCCACAGCAGGTGCGCGGTACTCGCCCCTTTAAGGCGCAGCGCGTCGATAAACGGCCTGCGCCAGACTTCGGCCAGCGAGCGGCTCATCACCTGCGCCAGCGTCGCCGCCGTCGGCACGGCCAGCGTCAAGGTCGGCAAAACCAGCGACTGCCAGCCCTGATTGCCCATCGCGGGGAACCAGGCGTGACTAAACGAGAAGGCCTGCAACAGCAGCAAACCGAGCCAAAAGGTAGGTAGCGCCGCGCCGAGCGAAGGCAGCGCCAGCAGCGCCGATTTCATCCGGCCCGCAGGCATTACGCTGACGCCCGCTGCCAGCCCGCCGCCGATAATAATCGCCAGCAACAGCGCGCAAAACGCCAGCAGCAATGTAGGCGGCAAGGCCTGCAAAATCAGCCGCGTCACGGGGTCACCGCTGACGATAGATTTGCCGAGATCAAAATGCAGTACGTCCCACAGCGACCAGGCGTACTGCACATAAAACGGCTGGTCGAGATGATAAAGCGCCTTGAGCGCGTTGACCTGCGCAAGATCCACCGTGCTCTGCTCGCCCTGATTGAGCATGATGGTGACGGGGTCCGACGGCAGAATATAGAGAATCAGAAACGTCAGCGTGTAGGCCGCCCACAGCACGGCCACGCTCATTAGCACCCTTTTCAGCTGCCAGCGGTGCTTTAACCCGCCTCTGTTTAGCCAATGTGCGTGCGGCGGACGGGCGTTTATCTCGATCGGATTATCTGAAATCCAGCCTTTATCGGTCATCGCGCGGCTCCTTGGTTAAGACTTTGGCGAAAGCCAGGTGTCGTAAAGCTGGAACCGCGACGAGGCGTCGTAACGGAACCCGTGTACGTTGCTGCCCGTGGCGATAACCGTCGCCAGCTCGACCAGCGGCACGGCGTCACCGTCGGCGATCAGCCCTTTGGCCGCGTCAGTGATAAGCTGCTGACGTTTAACGTTATCCAGCGTCTGGCTCGACTGTTGCAGGTAAGTATCGACCTGACCCACCGCGCGTTTATTGACGTTGCGGCCGTTTGGACCCGCATCGAAAACGGTGCGCAGCACGTCGGCGTCGGAGCGCGTCAGGTTGTAAAACTCGGCCTCCTGCGCGCCGCTCGACTGAAGCGCGATCACCTGCCCGATCGGTGCTTTATTCAGCTGCATGTCGATGCCCACCTTTTTCAACTGCTGCTGCACCAGCTCGATAAACGGCGCGGACTGCCAGTAAGTCAGCGTAAAGCTCAGCCGCTTGCCCTCTTTTACGCGCACGCCGTCAGGTCCGGTAATCCAGCCACTGTTTTGCAGCAGCGTTTCGGCGGCCTGCGGATCGTATTTTAATTCGCTGCCAAGGTCCTGATACAACGGCGTCGTTTTCGCCAGCACGGAGCTGGCCGGAGACTGGTAGCGCGACAAAATCGGTTGCAGCGCGGCGCGATCGATAGCCAGGTTCAGCGCCTGACGCACGATTTTATCGCCCATCAACGGCTTGGACTGATTCGGATAGAGGCTGTAAACCAGCCCCGGATTGCTGCGCGCAATAATCGGCAATTTTTTAGCCAGAATCAGCGGCTCATCCTGCGGCGTCACGCCCGCGTTAAGGTCAAGCTGACCCGAAACCAGACTGCCAAATCGCACGCCGGACTCTGGGATCACGCGATATTCGATGCCATCGAGATAGCTATCACCCTGATGTTTTGCCAGCGACGAAGGCCACTTGTAGCCCGTGCGGCGGGCAATATCGACCTTCTGATTGTGAACGAAAGTTGAGAGTACAAACGGCCCGGTGCCGACCAGATTGCCCTGACAGCGCGCCTCGGGCGTGGCCTTGACCGTTTTATCGGCGAAAAAGCCCAAGCTCATGGTTGAGGTGGCCTGCAAGAACTGCGCGTTCGGCTGGGCGAAGACTATGGTGACGTGCTGCGGGTCGGGCGTCTCAACCTGGGTCAGCCCTTTGAGATAGGTCGACGCCAGCGAGGCGCGCGCGCCCATCGCCACAATGGCGTTCAGATTGTCTTTCACCGACTGGGCATTGAACGCCGTGCCGTCGCTAAAGGTCACGCCTTCGCGCAGGGTAAAAGTAAAGCGGCGATTGTCGTCGCTGACCTGCCAATCGGTGGCTAACCACGGCACGATTTTACCGGTAGCGGGGTCCTGATCGGTCAGCGAATCGGTTAACTGGCGGCCAATGTTCAGCGAATTATTGTTGCCGACCTGTTGCGGATCGAGACAGTTTGGATCGGTGTCGATAGCCACCACCAGCTTGCCGCCGGAATGCGGCGCGTCGGGCGCGGGTTGACTGGCATGGGCGGCGGCTTCGGGCTTGTCGCAGCCTGCCAGCGCCGTGGCGATTAAAAGGGGCAAAACTAACTGGCGCAAACGCGCGCCAGCTTTTGAAGAGGTATTGAAATAACCTTGGGAAGAAGTATTGAAATGACCTTGCACGTCGCTATCCTTATTATTTTCCGTAGCTGGCCGCTACATTGTCGGCATCGGCGTTAGCGACTGAATTCACGACACTTTTGCTCTTGGCGGAATAGCGGTTGGTTTTGAACGGAATATCCAGACGTTCGCGCAACGTTTTAGCTTCGGTAGTCGGATGCCAGTAGCCGCGCTCGGCCAGAATTGGCAACACAAGGCGAGTGACGTCGTCCAGCGCTTCGGTCAATACCGGGCCGCTGATGATAAAGCCGCTCGCGCCGCCCTCTTCGACCCAGCGAATAAAGGTGTCGGCGACCTGTTCCGGCGTGCCGAAGAATTCGCCTTTTGGCAGCGTGGTCTGGAAGGCGATGTCGCGCAGCGAAAGGTTCTCTTCTTTGGCGCGGCGTTTAATCTGGTCGGTGGTGGAGCGGAAGGTATTTTGTCCCAAATCGCCGACGTCGGGGAAAGGTCCGTCAATCGGATACTGTGAAAAATCATGGTGATCGAAGAAGCGGCCGAGGTACGCCAGCGCGTCTTCTACCGACAGCAGCGACAGCAAATACTGATATTTGGCTTCGGCTTCTTCTTCCGTGCGGCCGACGATTGGGCTGATGCCCGGGAAAATCCCGACCGGATGACGATGATTTTTCGCCACTTCGCTCTGCAATTTGGCCGAATATTCCCTCGCTTCTTCGAGAGTGCGTGCGTTGGTAAACACCGCGTCGGCAGATTTCCCGGCCAATCCGATGCCGGTATCGGACGCGCCTGCCTGGAAGATTACCGGCTGTCCCTGCGGCGAACGTTGAATATTTAGCGGACCCGCGACGGAGAAGAAGCGGCCCTCATGGTTGAGTTTATGCAGCTTGGAGGCGTCGAAAAACACCCCGCTTTCGCGGTCGCGAGTGAAGGCGTCGTCCTCCCACGAATCCCATAAACCCTGCACCACGTTGATATATTCCTCAGCAATCTGATAGCGCAGCGCGTGTTCAGGATGCTCCTTGCCAAAGTTTTTCGCCGAACCGGCCAAGGGCGAAGTCACCACGTTCCAGCCTGCGCGACCGCCGCTGATATTGTCCACCGACGCCAGCTGGCGCGCGACGGTAAAGGGATCGCTATAGGAGGTGGAAATCGTCCCTGCAAGGCCGATGCTATGGGTCGCCGAGGCCAGCGCAGAAAGCAGCGCAATCGGCTCGAAACGATTCAGAAAATGCGGCAGTGATTTTTCATTGATGTGCAAACCGTCGGCCACAAACAGGAAGTCAAAATTGGCCGCTTCGGCACGCAGCGCCAAATCGCGAAAATACGGGAAGTTCACGCTGGCGTCGGCCGGCGCTTTGTTGTGACGCCATGAGTTCATGTGTCCACCCGCGCCGTGCAGCATCAGGCCCAATTTAATACTTTTTTTTGACTGGCTCTTTTTTGACTGGCTCATAGTAAGCGTCCTTATACGGAGAGGTTTTATCTGATATTTCCATAAAACCGGATGCCCGCTAAATATAAAAACCGCCTTACTAATCCCTCTATTTAGCTTTAGACCTCAGCCCTCCTTTTGACGCATTTTCAGCCTTTTTCACTTTCTCAATTTAGATAGTTAATTTTGTTGTTTTACTTCGAGTTAGGGCTCGGGAATAGTGCCATCAACAGCGTAATCAGTTAGCAAACAGGATAAATAATAACAATGACACATCGCGTAAGAACGTTTAGAACAGCCACGGCTGTTGCCGCGTTACTGAGTATTTCGTCGCTCGCCAATGCGGCGACCACGGGTATTGACCTTGTCGCTAACGAAACGCCGATTAATACGCCAAAAAGCGCCGCCGCCGCCGCGAAAATTCCGGCCAACTTTAAATTCGTTAATCCGGGATATTTAACCGTCGCCGTTGCCGTGCTCGGCAGCTCGCCGCCTTTTGGCCTGTTTGCCCGCGATAACAAAACCGTGATTGGCAGTGAGGCGGATATCGCCCGTCTCGTCGCCGATGGCCTCGGATTGAAAGTCAAACTGGTGCCCGCCTCGTGGGAAGACTGGCCGCTCGGCGTGACCTCCGGCAAATACGATGCCGCCGCCTATAACATTACCGTCACCAAAGAACGCAAACAGAAATACGATTTCGCCACTTATCGACTAGATACGCTCGGCTTTTATGTCAAATCCACCAGCGACATTACCTCGATTAAGTCCGCGCCGGACATCGCCGGAAAACGCATCATTTTGACCTCGGGCACCAATCAGGAATCGGTCCTGCTGGCGTGGGATAAAGAGAATCAGGCGAAAGGGCTGAAGCCGTTTACGCCGGTTTATGTCACTGACGATGCTGCCGCCACGCTGGCGCTGCAATCGGGCCGTGCCGATGCCACTTTCGGGCCTAACGTTGCGGCGGCTTATAAGGCCAAGCTGACAGGCAAAACCAAACTGGTCGGCATCGTGCCGGGCGGCTGGCCGAAAACTGCCAACATTGCCTTCACGTTGAAAAAGGGCAACGGGTTGGTTGACGCCGTACAGACCTCGATTGATAGCGCGATTGCCAGCGGCAGCTATTTGAAAGTGCTGGATCGCTGGGGTGAAAGCGATGAAAAAATCGATCATTCAGAAATAAACCCGCCGGGCCTCGGCGACTGATTGCAGGAGTAAAGCCATGAGCCAGGATAAATTTATTCACACGCGACCTGACGACGCTTTGATTGTGCCGGTCATTGAAGGCCTGTTTGGCGAATACAGCGCCCGCTACGGCGACTATTTTGCCAAGCACAAAGAGGAAGATCCGTTAAGCGCCTATGCCCAGCCCGACGGCGATTTTATTGTGCTGCTGCGCGACGGCCGCCCCATTGCGATGGGTGCTTACAAACGTTATGACGAAACTACCGCCGAGTTAAAACGCATCTGGACCGACAGCACTCTGCGTCGTCAGGGTCTGGCGCAAAAAGTGGTGCAGGAATTGGAAACGCTGGCGCTAAATAATGGCTACACGCGCGTCTATTTAACCACCGGTTTCCGCCAGCCCGAGGCGGTGCAGCTTTATCTGTCTCTCAGCTATGAGCCGCAGTTTGATATCAACGCCGACAGGGAGTCGCTGGCGTTGCCGCCTCACGACGGCCGTTTACGCTTTATCAAGCCGCTAACCCGCGTCGCGGCGGCAGTAGAGTTAGCGACCCACCAGCCCGACGTTGCTGCCGTTGCTGATTTAACTGATGTTGCTGATAACGCTGATGTTATTGACCCTGCTATTGACCATAAAGTCAGCCACAAGAGTGTCACGGAGAAGGCCTATGAGTGATCTCACTTCCCGCTCCCTTACCTCCGCGCCGCTGAAAGTCGTGCCGGCGCGCTACCCGCTGCGGCTGCTGGGCGGTGCATTTGCGGTGTTTATCCTGCTGGCGATTGTGCAATCTATCGCCACCAATCCGCGCTGGGAATGGAACGTTTTCCGCCAATACTTCTTTGAGCCAGCGATCCTGTCCGGCCTCTATCGCACGCTGCTGCTCACGCTGCTGGGCACCTTTTTCGGGGTGATTTTCGGCACGCTGCTGGCGCTGGCGCGGCTGTCGAAATCTTATCTGCTGAATTCGCTGGCGTGGGGTTACATTTGGCTGTTTCGCTCGCTGCCGCTGCTGCTGGTGTTGATCGTGCTCTACAACTTTTCGTATCTGTACGACAGCCTGTCGCTCGGCATTCCGTTTACTCATCTTGAATTCTTTAAACATCCGACCGTCGTTCTGCTCGACCAATTCACCGTCGCCGTGCTCGGGCTTTCGCTGGTGCAATCGGCGTATACCGCCGAAATTATTCGTGGTGGCATCGTTGGCGTTGAGCAAGGTCAGCACGAAGCCGCCGCCGCGCTGGGTTTACCGGCCTATCGCCGCACCTTCCGCATTATTTTGCCGCAGGCGCTGCGCGCCATTATTCCGACCGGCTTCAATGAGGTGATCGGTCTCGCGAAAGGCACGGCGATCGTTTATGTGATTTCAATGCCCGAGCTGTTTTACACCGTGCAGATTCTCTATAACCGCAACCAAGAGGTGATTCCGCTGCTGATGGTGGCGACGGTGTGGTATCTGGTGATCACCACCGTGCTGTCGGTGCTGCAATATTACGTCGAGCGCTATTTTGCCCGTGGCACTACGCGTCAGGTCGCCCTGACTCCTCTGCAACGCCTGCTGCAATGGCGCACGGTTAAACCTTAACGGGTGTAACGTCCTGTTTATTTAGGCAAAAAACCAGGTTACTGGAGCAAAATACCATGTCTGAAGCCTTTGATCTTTTTGTGAAGCCGCCAGCGAAATCATCGCTACACCCTTTCACGCGCCCTGCCCCGTCTCAACAAAAAGCGGGCCGCATCGAAATCAGCAATTTGGGTAAATCCTATGGCCAGTTTAAAGCGCTAAATAATGTCAGCCTGACCATCGAACCCGGCACGGTTACAGTGATCCTTGGCCCTTCCGGCTCGGGTAAATCCACCCTACTGCGCACCATTAATCATCTGGAACGCGCCGATGAAGGCTTTATCCAGATTGACGGCGAGTACGTGGGTTATCGTCGCAAGGGCGACAAACTTTACGAGCTGAAAGAGAAAGCGATTCTGAAACAACGCATCAACTGCGGTTACGTGTTCCAGAACTTTAATCTGTTTCCCCATATGACGGTGCTGGATAACATCATTGAAGCGCCGATTGTCCATGGCTTATTGACGCGCAAGCAGGCGATTGAACGCGCCTACGAGCTGCTCGATACCGTTGGACTGCGCGACAAGGCCAACGCCTGGCCGCGTCATCTCTCAGGAGGACAGCAGCAGCGAATTGCCATTGCACGCGCGCTGGCGTTGAATCCGAAGGTGATGCTGTTTGATGAACCGACCTCCGCGCTGGACCCCGAGTTAGTCGGCGAAGTGCTGGACGTAATCAAAAAACTGGCCGAATCGGGCGTGACGTTGGTGGTCGTAACGCATGAAATCGGCTTTGCACGCCAAGTTGCGGATCGGGTGGTATTTATGGTCGACGGTGCCGTGGTGGAAACCGGCAGCGCCTCGCAGGTGCTGGATAGTCCGCGTCACCAACGCACCCGCCGTTTTTTAGAAAAAGTGCTGTAAAAAGGTTTTCCCAAAACCACGGTAGAAAGTGGCATACAGGTCTAAAAAGCCAGCGCGCTACGTTAGGGGCTGGCCTTCAAATACTAAATCCCCATTCTCATTTTTGCCTGCCCCTTTTATTAAGATATTTTCAATATATAGATAAGAAGTGTATTTATATTATTGATAGTCTATAGTCCTATCCTATTTGATCAGGGATAGAAACATAATGAATACATCATTTTTCAAAAATGAAAACATCAATAATATTATCAAGGATTATCTAGATAAAAGATTGAGGGATTTCGCAGGAATAAATTATGCTTATGCCATAGTCAGTAAAAAAGAACCCGCAAACACCACCATTATTACTAATAAGAGCGATTGGGCTGAAATTTATATCGAGAACAAATATCAGCTGACTGACCCTGTTATCATCACGGCTGCTAGTAGAATCCTGCCTTTTACCTGGGATGAAAATATCGTCCTCACCTCAGGTTTAAAACTTCCAAAAGTATTCAACATGGCAAAAGACTATAACATCGTCAGCGGTTATACTTTCGTCGTGCATGATGTTAATAATAACTTTGGTTTACTTTCTTTAATGATTTACGATTTTAGCGATCCTGATTTAGATAAAAAGATAGTAAACCAGCAAGAAAGACTGCAAATGTTACTTATGCAGGTTCACGATAAACTGCTTTCGCTCTATAAAGAAATGCGTAGCATTGGCGAAAAACCAGAACTTCACCCCATGGTATTTTCCAAACGAGAAAGTGAAGTTCTTTATTTTGCCAGCGTAGGTAAGACGTATAAACAAATTGCTGTATTACTCGGAATTCAATTGACTACCGTGAAGTTTCATTCACGTAATGCACTGAAAAAGCTGGGGGTTAGCAATATCCGTCAGGGTATAAAAATTGCTCATGAATTAAAACTTATCACGCTATCGTCCTGTGAGTAGAAGCATAACGGAACGGCTGCAAGATCCTTTGTGTCCAGGAGCGTTTTACTGTACACCTCTGCGCAAAGGATCTGCTGATTTATCTTATCTGTTGGCAGGAAAATTAAATAGACTCGCTGACGCTTCTCGGAAATTCCTTTTTCAACTACCGATATTTGCCAACCTGACTTTTTGATAATCATCATCATCGAGTGACTGACGATGGCATAAATACCTTCATACTTATTTTCTATGGCATAATTAATTACTGTTAAATAGAGCATCGTAGTGACAGGTTCTTTAGAGATATTTAATTCTTTAATTTTTGTCTTATCTACGAAAAAACGACTCGCTTCGATAAAGTGACCGGTAGGAAGAGTAATATTATTAAAAAAAGAGAGGAAGGTTCCCATAATCATGGTCGGGAATTTAGTTTCAATTAAACGTAGACTGCATGCCACTTCTTCCTCACACACCCCCATAATATACGTCGTGTTTTCATTATCGTATTCGTCAAATTCCATATCCTCCGTACATTTAACCTGCCAGTTTAAACGGTCTTTAAATACTTTCTTTCTTAGTGAATATATTTCCGTTGAAGTTTCATTTGTTAAGTCGCGGTAATTAATAGCTTTAAATTCTATCATATTGTCTTCCATTCCATAATGACTGTGTGGGTTTGCGTGAAGACAATATCCGAGTATCAATAAAACAGCCAGTAAAAATACGCGTTATAATTAATTGGCATCCTTAAAGGTTTAGATATTTAGCCAAACAATAAATACAATTAATTTAATTAAATAAATAGGCGAACCCTCTTATCTTAATTAAATAATTTCTTAAACAAAGAAGCCAATTAATGAGTTTTGGTAGCTCATTAATTGGCTTCTTTGAAACAGACTTCGACCTTAATTTTTTCTTTGTACGCTTAACTGACCGCCAGCAACGGACGAACCTCTTCGCGTTCGCGGTTATTCGCCACCAGCGCCAGCAGGATTTTTTGCACGGCTTGCGCAGGCTGGGAAAGCGGCAGGTGATCGGAAACACAAAGTGACAACGGTGCCTGAATCGACGGACTGCCAATGCAAGACATCCAGGCATTGGCCGGTCCGACAATCGCCCGCGCGGCAGACTCGGGCAGAATCGTTGCGCCTAATCCGCTGGCAATCGCCGCTGTCAACGTGGTGGCAGACTCAATCTCGCCAATCACTTTTGCCGACAAGCGGCGCAGCGCCATCGCGTCGTCTACCAGTTTGCGCAGCACGTCGTTGGTGCGCGGCAAGAATAAATTCAGCTTGGCGACTTCGGAGAGCTCAATATATTTGCCCGGATTTGGCACCGAATGGGTGGCGACCAGATAGAGATCTTCTTTAATCAAGGGCACAAAAGAGAGGCCCGGAATCGCTTTGTTTCCATATAGCACCGCCATGTCCATGCGGCCATTGACAGTTTGATCGGTTAATTCGCTGCCGAAATTTTCATTTAAATAGAGCAGGATACCCGGATGCTGCTCGCGCACTGCCTGAAGCAGCGGCAGAGCCAGCATCGACGCCGCCGTGCCGGGCGCCATGCCCACAGAAACCTGTCCATTCAGCGCCAAACCTGCGCAGTTAACCGCGCTGTGCGCCTGTTCACACTGGCGTAAAATAGTTTGCGCATGAGCATACAAAATGTTGCCCGCTTCCGTGGGCGTTACGCCACGTTTAGTGCGCACTAGAAGCTGCTGTTTTAATTCCCCTTCAAGCGTAGCAAGTTGCTGGCTCAGGGCCGGCTGGGCGATATGCAGCACGTCTGCGGCCTGCGTGAGACTGCCAATATCGACGATTTTCACGAAGTACTTCAAGCGTCTGAGATTCATCTCTGTCTCCATCGAACCTGGTAGCGATAACCTTGAAAAGGGTTGCCCCTAAAGGAAGCAAAACATCTTTATCATAACTTCCGCGAATACTTCATTCGTCGGAGTCTGTCTTACCCTGTCATTGTAAGAAGCAAGATCAGGGCCAATTACCGACCTGATTAAGCAATCCTCAGGAAAAAATCAGGTAATACTCTCTTTTTTAAGTAAAAATCAGGTTATACGTTGCAGGAAAGGGGCAGAAAGATGGCGAGCAAGATAGGTTAAATAAATAGCGGCAAACGGTGGCGAACTAAAATTGCAGCGTCTATGCACCATCATAATGCAATCTTATGGATAGCTTTCAGCTGTGAAACGTCGGCAGGTAGAAAATTGACAGTCATTAAGATGAACAACGCTGCCGTAAAATAAATACGGCAGCGAGAGGCAGATTATATAGAAGGGATCATGCCGCCATCGACGCGAATCACCGAGCCGGTCATATAAGATGCCTGACGGCTGGCAAGGAAAGCGGCGACGGCACCATACTCTTCCGGCTCGCCGTAACGCCCAACGGGAATGGTCGCGGCACTTTTTTCTGCCACCTGTTCAACAGAAAGACCTTCGCGCCCTGCCCGTGCTTCATCCAGTTGTCCGAGGCGCTTAGTGGAAATACGGCCCGGCAAGATAACGTTTACGGTAATGCCTTCGCTGGCAACTTCGCCCGCCAGCGTTTTCGACCAGCCGACCAGCGCCATGCGCAAAGTATTGGACATCCCAAGATTTGGAATCGGCGTCACTACACCGGATGAGGTGCTGGTAATAATGCGCCCCCACTTGAGGCTGCGCATGTCCGGCAACACTTTGTCGGTAAGCAGAATCAGCGAGCTAACCATGGTTGCAAACTGGCTTGCCCACGTCTCGGGTGCAACACCGCTGGCTTTCGACGGCGGCGGTCCACCCGAATTATTGACCAAAATGCCAATCGGGCCGAGATATTGATGGATCCCGGCTAAAACGTCGTCAAATTTCTCCGGCTGGGTTAAATCCATCACAAAAGCCTTGGCCTTGCCGCCGTTGGCTTTGATCATGTCTGCCGTTTCAATTAACGAAGCCTCGGTACGGCCACAGACCGCCACCACTGCGCCCTCTGCGGCCAGCGAAAGCGCCATCGCGCGCCCTAAACCACTTCCGGCACCGCTAACCAGCGCCACGCGTCCCGTAATACCAAAATCCATCACATTCCCCTGTCGTTTGATTTACTGACTTTGTTTAAAACCATTTGATACGCCGATTGAAGGTGATGGCGCATCATCTCCGCCGCCTCACTCATCCGCTCTTCAAGCACGGCGTCGATAATGGCGACATGCTCCTGACACCACTCGCGCACGCGCTGCTTGTTGGTATAAGTGCCAAATTCCAGCAGGCGGCGCAGGCGGTTTTGCTGTTGAATCGCCTGTAAAACAAAAATATTGCCGCTGAATTCGGCGAGCATTTCATGGAAGGTGGCGTCGGTTTCAAAGATCTGACGACTGTCCACTGCCAAGATATCCGGATGATTAATGAGATAAATATGCTGTAAACGCAGGCGTTTTAGCGCGCTTTTGTCCGCTCTGAAACTGGTAGAAACCAGCCCGCCCGGCTCAATCATCAACCTGAAACCGTAGCCATTGCTTAATGCCACGTCGCTGTTGAGCGTTGGTAAAAATGACCACCCATGGCCTTTATTTCGCGCAATTAATCCATCTTCGGCGAGGCGCAACAGCGTGCGAGACATCACGCCGCGATCGGCATCATAACGCTGAGCAATTTCGATTTGAGTCAACGAATCAGGCAGTTTGCCCGCAATCCGGTCTTTAACTAATTGCTCGTACAGCTCCTGGTCACTGCTGGTCGGCACATCAATGCTGATTCGTTGCAGCTGATCGTAGGCTTTAAGCAGGAAAAACCCCTGATTCCGCCGTGCTTCGATAATGCCCAATTCGCTTAATAGTTTGAGCGCCGCGCGAACCGGCGTACGGGAAACGCCCGCCATATCGGCCAGCTGTTGCTCACGAAGATGGTGGCCTGGCTCAAATTTTGCTTCGCGTATCAGGTCGAGGATCTGGTTTGCCAAGCGCCTTCCACTGGCGGTTGCTGTTTGTGTCATAAAAGCAGGCACCTAAAGTATTTATTGCGATAAAAATACAATATCACACTGTTTCACATTGGTGAAGCTTGTGCGTAAATCCCCCAAATCGTGCATTTATGCACCAAAAAAGAGCCTTGACTCACAAATTTAATTGTATTTAATGATACACAAAGAGCAATCATGCTCACCTCAAAATGGAGTCTGTCATGCTGAAAAGAACTTTTTTGCGTCGATATGCCACCGCCTCTCTGGCCACTTTTTGCCTGAGCTTTCCGCTGTTGAGTCACGCGGCTTCTCCCGCAATGGTGACCAAAGGTGAATTGACCTACGGCACCGCCGCGACCTTTATGCCTTTCGAATTCACCAAAAATGGCACGCTAACCGGTTTTGATATCGATCTGATGACCGCACTTTCTCAAAAGCTTTCGCTGAAACCTGCGCCGATGTCAATGGAGTTCAAGGGGTTGATCCCCGCCTTGCAAGGCAAACGTCTAGACGTAATTAACTCCGCGATGTACATCAATCCGACTCGCGCCGAACAGGTGGATTTCGTGCCGTACCTCAAAATCGGCAGCCGCGTCATCGTTGCAAAAGGCAATCCCGAGAAGATTACTGGCCGCGACCTTTCGCTGTGCGGCAAGAATATTGCGGTGACGCTGGGCGGCATCGAAGAGAGCCAGGCGCGCGTCGATAATCAAAAATGCCTTGATGCCAAAAAACCGGCCATTACCGTGCTGACCTTCCCAGCGGCAACCGATTCTGCCGTGGCCGTGGCGCAAAAACGCGCTGACGCGGAATTTCTGTCAACGCCGGGTGCTGTTGCGCTGTTAAGTGAAAAAGGTGACACCTTCGAGACCACCGGACCGGAATTCGAAGCTGATACGCACATCGGTTTTGCGGTGCGTAAAGGAGATAACGAAATGAAAACGCTGCTGGAAACTGGCCTGAAAGAGATGGTTGCCGACGGAAGTTATCAGCAATTAATCAAGAAATGGCAATTCCCGGCGTCTGTTTCGATTTTCTAATTATCATTTTGTATTTTTTGCAGCAAAGCGCACACCTGCTCATTTTAAATGCACGTGCTGCTTTCGGACATTGAGGAAAGTTCATGTCTTTTGACTTGGTCTGGCAATATTTGTTATCACCGGCATTCTTTCAGGGTGCCTTGATGACGCTATTAATTACCGTATGTTCGCTGTTTTTCGGCATCGTGACGGGATTAATATTGGCGTTATTACAGGAGTCGCGCTTTCGGGCAGGCACACTCCTCGCGTTCTTCTATTTATGGTTATTCCGCGGTACGCCCGTGCTGTTTCAAATCATTTTTGTTTACAACGTACTGCCAAGTTTTGGCCTGCGTTTTACCGCTTTTACCTGCGCCGTACTTGCACTTTCACTTAATGAAGGCGCGTACATGGCAGAGATCCTGCGTTCAGGCTTGCAGGCCGTAAGAAGCGGGCAACGCACGGCGGGTATGGCGCTTGGCATGACCAAAGGCCAGATCATGCGCAAGATAGTGCTACCTCAAGCAGCGCGCATCGTGCTTCCTCCAATGGGTAACCAGATGATTAGTATGCTGAAATCCAGTGCACTCGTGTCTGTTATCGCCGTACAGGAACTGTTGCTGATAGCGAATCAGACCGCCAGCGCCAGCTTCCGTTATTTCGAATCGCTCTGTGCTGCCGGTATTTATTACCTCGCGTTAACCACGATTTTCATGATGGGTCAGGCATGGCTCGAACGCGCTCTGGATCCCAAAAAACGTAAGAAACCCGCCCTCTCCATGACAGAACGCCTGCTGCGCAGCAGCACGCCCCACTGAGGAAAGCAGATGAAAAATGCAAAACCGCTGCTGGAGATCATCGGCGTCGATAAACATTTCGGTAACCAGCAGGTGCTTAAAAATTGCAGCCTCAGCGTCAATGAGGGCGAAACCGTGGTGCTGATTGGTCCTTCGGGTTCCGGCAAGTCCACCCTGCTGCGCTGCGTCAATTTGCTGGAAACGATTGAAGGCGGCAGCATATTTTTCCGGGAAAACAACATCACCCAAAAGAGCACCGAACCGCACCGTTTGCGTCAGGAAATCGGCATGGTTTTTCAAAACTATGAGCTGTTTTCACACCTGACCGCGGCTGAAAACATCATGCTCGCGCCCATGACCGTGCTCGGCGTGAGCCGCGCGGAAGCCGAAGCGCAGGCGTTGACATTGCTGGGCAAGGTGCGCATTCCGGACAAGGCCGACAGTTTTCCCGACGAGCTTTCAGGCGGACAGCAGCAACGCGTCGCTATTGCCCGCGCACTGGCCATGAAACCGCGCCTGATGCTGTTTGACGAGCCCACCTCTGCATTGGATCCAGAAATGATCCGTGAAGTGATCGACGTGATGGCTGACCTGAGCGCCGAAGGAATGACCAGCATTGTGGTAACGCACGAGATGGGCTTTGCCCGCCGCGCCGCCAATCACATCGTGTTTATGGAAAACGGTGAAATTATTGAGAACGCGCCAAGCGACCAATTTTTTGGAGGAGAAGTTAGCCAGCGAGCTCAACGTTTCCTCGACCAGATCCTGCACTGATGTGTATTTAAATTTTTATATTGCTGCCGAAACGTGTGCCTCACCAGGGCAACTAAACCAGATGGAGACGCCGATGAATTGCTCATCGCCAGATATAAATAGAATGAAACGTGACCTCGCCGCGCTGGTGGCGATCAATACTGAAAACCCGCCCGGCCGCGAACGCGAAGCCGCCGAACTGATAAGCGCGTGGCTCGAAGCGGCGGGCTTTGACCTTACGCTGAGTGAATATCAACCCGGCCGCACCAACGTGATTGCTCGTTTCGAAAATGGCGAAGGTCCCTGTTTCGCCTTCAACACGCATATAGATGTGGTGCCCGCCGGCGGCGGCTGGAGTCAGGACCCATTCACGTTAACCGAGCGTGACGGCAAGCTGTTTGGCCGTGGAGCCTGCGATGCAAAAGGCCCGCTGGTGGCAATGATTGAAGCCATGCGCATGCTGGTGGCCAACGCGAAAAACTGGTCTGGCACATTGATGGGTATTTTTGTCGCCGACGAAGAGGTTGCCAGCGAAGGGGCCAAGTTTTACGTGCGTGAAGCGCCGGCCAAAATCGATTATGCGGTGATCGGTGAACCGACCTCAAACACCACTTTTTCGGCACATAAAGGCAGTCTGCGTCCGCTGGTCCGCGTGCACGGGGTAACCGCGCATTCTGGTACGCCGGAATTGGGTGAAAACGCGATTTTTCGCGCGGCGCAACTGCTCGGACTCGTTGAACAGCAGCATGAGCAGAGTGTGCGCTGCCGCTGCCATCCGCTGGTCGGATCGGCCAGCCTGACCGTGACACGCATTTCAGGCGGTCATGCCGACAACGTGCTGCCCGACAGCTGCGAACTGTTGCTGGATCGTCGCATGGTCCCCGGGGAAGATGAAGAACAGGTCAAACAGGAGCTGCGCGATCTGCTGGCGCTTGCCGAAGAGAAGTTTGGCGTGCGCAGTGAAATTGTGACCTTTAAACCCACCACCGGCGGCGCAACGGAAACGGCAGTAGACGAGGCTATCGTGTTGGCGGGCCTCGACGCCTGTCGGGCGCAGGGCCAGACAGAGCCGGGTCCTTTCGGCTTTCAGGGCGGATGCGATTTAGTGCATTTTCGCAGTTTAGGGACCAAAGGGATTGTTATTGGTCCGGGTTCGCTCTCCGTGGCGCATAAACCCGACGAATTCGTCCCCGTCGATGAGTTTATTGCCGCCAGCGATATTTACTGCGACGTCGCATTAACGCTGTTGAAAAAGGGCTAAGCCTGTGAAAGCTTCGCTTTTTCGTGCCGACCTACGTTATCCACATCTGCAACTGCATACTGCCTCGTCAGGCAGTATTAACGGACTGGATGAGCTCTATTTACTGCTGGAAGATAAAAACTGCGTGGGTATTGGCGAGGTGCGAATCAATATCGCTTACCTCAACGGTTACAGCGCGAAGTTAGTGTTAGGTGATGTGATCCACAGCCTGCGCCAGCTGGATTTGCAACGTTCAGCCAGTGAAATTCTGCTCACGCTTGAAACTTTGCTGGCAGACCGACTGGCGCCGACGCGCATGTTATTTGATATGGCGTTTCACGACCTCATTGCCCGTCAGAATGGCTGTAGTGTGGCAAAACTTATCGGATCCGACTTTCCGAATCCGGTCTGCTACGCAACGAATCAAACGCTGTTCTGGTCTTCGCAGGAACAGATGCTAAGTCAGGCCACGGCCTATATGGAACGCGGTTTTAACCATCTTAAACTGCGCATCGGCATTGGTTCGCTGGAAGAAGATTGCGATCGCATGGCTGCCCTGCGCCGTCGTTTTGGCAGCGAAGTGCATCTTTCGGCCGATGCCAATGGCCAATGGCATCCTGAACAGGCGCGTAGCAATCTCCTTGCCTTGCAAAAGTTTGAATTAAGTTATCTCGAGCAGCCTGTTGCGGATACTTACGCGCACTATTATCCCGCCCTCGCCGACGCCAGCCCGATTCCGTTAATGCTGGACGAAAGCATGAGCACGGCTGCCGATCTCGAACGCATTCTAGCCATGAAAGGAAAAGTCTGGGCGCATCTCAAGTTGGTGAAAATGGGCGGGATTGCGCCTACCGTCCGCGCCGCGCGTCGTCTCCATGCTGCCGGTGTTCCTTTCATGGTGGGTCAAATGAATGAAGGCGCAGCAGCGACAGCGGCCGCGCTTCACGTTGCCTACGCCTGCCAACCGGCTCATGCCGAACTCTATGGCGCAGACGGCTTAAGTAATGATCCTGTCTCCGGTTTGAATTATCAACAGGGACTGGTTAGCAGCAGCGACATTTCCGGCTTGGGCATCGAATTCGATCCTGATTGTGCCGAGCTAATACAAACCTTTTCTTCTTAAAAACCTGATTTTTATCTGAGAATGAGAGTTGATGATGAATAAAATTGAATTGCCAGACCTTGGCCGCGTTGTGCCAGGCGCTGAGTCGGCCTTTGCCGAGTCGGAATATAGGCTGCGCATTGAGCGCGCCCGTCAGTTATTAACTGACGCGGGTCTGGATCTGATGATCATTACCAGTCCAGAGAATATTTTTTATCTCACCGGACAACAAACTCCGGGCTATTACACCTTCCAAACGCTGGTTTTGCCGGTTGAAGGCGATCCGGTGTTTGTTATCCGCCAACTCGAATACTTTAACTTTATCTCAAATACTTTTATTCGCGATGCTGCGATTTATACCGACGGTGATAATCCGGTAAATTTCCTGCTCGACGTTTTAAAAGCTCGTGGCTGGACAAAAAAACGCATCGGTATCGACAAGCGTGGCTGGTTCTTGCCGATCGCGGTATATGAAGCCTTACAGACAGAATTGGGCACAATTCACGACGCAGCAGGCGTTATCGAGCAGCTGCGCGCCGTTAAATCCGCCGCAGAATTGGAAAAAATGGCCCACGCTGCACGCTACGTCGACGCAGGAATGTTAGCAGGACGTCAGGCCATTGCCGCCGGGGCGACCGAAAATGATCTGGTTGCCGCCATGATGGGCGCAGCGATTGGCGCTGGCTCTGAATATATGGGCATGGAACCGCTGGTTTCTTCGGGTCCGCGCACCGGCGTACCGCACGGCACCTGGCGTCGTCGTCGCATTGTCGAGGGTGATCCCATTTTTCTCGAAATGGCCGCTACGCACGACCGCTATCACGCCGCGCTGATGCGCTCTGCCTGGCTGGGCAAGCCCCCTGCCGCCGCTGTCGACATGGAAAAAGTTTGTCAGGAAGCCTTGCAGGCAGCGCTTGATGCCATTAAACCGGGCGCAACCTGTGAAACGCCCCACCTTGCCTGCCAGAAGGTTATCGACCGCGCGGGATATACCGATAATTTCAAAAAACGTACCGGCTATTCAATAGGCGTTTCTTTCGCACCCGACTGGGGCGAAGGCGCGATCCTCAGCTTGTATAGCGGCATTAAAACCGAGCTGCAACCGGGCATGACCTTCCATATTCCACCAGCACTGCGGATTTACGGCGAGTTCACGGTCGGAGTAAGTGAAACCATCGTGGTGACGGAAAGCGGCTATCGCGTTTTGGGCTCCATCGACCGTCCGCTGTTATTACTTTAGTCAGTATTGAATCAGGCAAGGAACAAGAGAATGAAAGATATTTTTGAAAGTCAGGCGCGTCTAAAGGGCATTTTTAACATTACCGTGACGCCTTTTACCGCGAGCGGCGAATTCGATTTTGACGGGCTGGCGCGCAACATCGAACGCGTTATCGCATTAGGTTACGACGGAATTTTGATCGGCGGCACTTATGGCGAATTCCCGGCCATGACCACCGACGAACGCGCGATGATGTTCCGTAAAGTGATGGCCGTAGTGGGCGATCGGGTGCCGGTGATGTTGTGCAGCGCAGGTTCCGACGCGCGCGCCGTAAGTGAATTGACCACGTTGGCAGGCGAACTTGGCGGATTACCCATGGTAACCCCGCCGTTTGTTTCAGAAGTCACGGACGCGCAAATTGTCAGCTTTTTCCGCAAGATGGCTCCTCTTTCACGTACCGGCATTCTGGTTTACAACGCGCCGGGTATCGGCATTACCCTGCCGCCTGCCGTGCTTGAACAGCTTGCAGATATAGAAGGCGTCGTTGGCATCAAACAGGGCGACTTGAATCCTACGGCTATTGATCAAATTGCTAACCGTCTGGGTGGCCGCATTCGCCTGTTCTGCGCCTCGGACCTGGCTTTCCTCGGTCCGATGATGTGCGGTTTCGACGGCATCAGCACCACCAACAGCGGCGCGCTGCCCGAGCTGATTCTCGCCACCTATCGCGCTTTGGAAAAAGGCGATGCCGCCACGGCGCGTGAGTTGCACCAACTGTGGTATCCGTATCGCGCGCTGGCGCGTCGTCACGGCCAGCCTCAATTAGTTAAGGCCGCAATGAATTTACGAGGATTTGATGGTCAGCACGTGCGTGCGCCGTTAATCGACCTTGAAGGTTTGGTCATTGAAGACGTTAAGACTGAACTGCTGCGTCTGGCGGCGGATCCGCGCACGGGCGTAACCCTCGCATAAAAACCCTGGTAATTTGTCACCTTAATAGCCTCGCTGTTCACCACAGAGAGGCTTTTTTATGACTGTCTACCCCAATTTTTTACTGCAAATCTGCTGCCGCTCGCAGAAAAGCGCTGATTAATGGATGCGGCTGCTCAACGCTTGAGGTCAATTCTGGATGACCTTGCACGCCAAGATAGAAAGGATGCGCTGCGTGCTCAATGCCGTCGGCAATTGTCCCGCTCCTGTCTGTTCCTGAAATAATCAGTCCGCTACGGGCCAAATCGTCTTTAAAAAGCGGGTTCAGATGGAAACGGTGGTTATAGCGCAGTTGAGTGTTGTTGCCCAAAACGGCGGCTAAATGCGTTCCGGCGGCAAGAAACATGTTGTCGTCACCCAGTCGATGAACGGGATTTCCGGGCATCGCGGCTAAAGGGACAAACGTTTTAAATGCAGCCTGCGGATCGGCCTCGGCCAAATTAGCCTGTGTGTTACCTAGCATTTGCTGAATGGCGGCCGTGGCCATCGTTTGCATTCCCAGACACAGGCCAAGTATCGGTTTTTTATGGTTTAAACAGTAATGCGCCACCCTAATTTGTCCGGCGACGTTGCGCATGTCGGACCCACCGGGCAGCACAACACCGTCAACGGACGCTAACGTATTGGCGAGAGTTTGCGCCGAACTTTGCGGCGGTAGAAAGATAACCTCGACATTAAGCGCCATAGCATCGATGGCATCTCCCAACGCGGCCAGCGTAGCGGGATAACTGCCTTTCTGATCCTGATAACTGCCGACCAGCGCAATTCTCAGACGATGAGCAGAGGTTGAATTAACCAAACGTTGATGGGTAATAAAACGACCATAGCGATCGCGCCTCCAAATTTTGCTGATTTCTCCCTCTTTAGCAGAATTAAAATGAAATCCTTTGGCAGACTCTGAAATTTCAATCACCTGATAATCAATAGAAAAATCTCTTGCGAGCTGCGCAAAACGATTGAAGGTTACCTGCTGCGACGGTGCAAGCGGCACGATTAAATCCTGGCTGCTGGACGAATTTATAAGAGATTCCAGCGGCCAGAAATTTTCCGCTGATTTGCCGTTTAGCCGCTCATGCCACAGCAGTCCACTGGTTACCAAGTGGCCGTTAGCCGTCACGTGCTGACAGGCATCCGCATAGGCTGCCTTATTCCAGTCCACGGCCAAATGCGCTAACGGTTTACCTTGCTGCCCGGCCAAAATCGCTGCCATCGCCCCATAAAGCGCGGGTTCAGGCGTATCGTGTGACACAAAAGTTAAGGTCATAACATTTTCCTAAGCAATATCTGAAGAAAACCTGAGCAAAACCTGAAGAACATCTGATCTAAACCTGAGTAAAACCTGAGTAAAAACTGAATAAGTCAGGTAGAAACCATGAGCAATATTTTATCAGCCATGATAGTTTAAATTGGTTTTATTGATACAGATAATACAATAAATTGTTCATTCTTATTTCTCGAATCTCTTCGAAATACAATATTTTTCTTAAAACAATATAGGGGTAAAAGATGTCAGCTGAATTTACTGCGTCTCGTCTGCGACGTGTACGCCCTTCGCCAACGGCGGTTATTGCCGATCGCGTGCGCGCGCTAACGGCGGCGGGAATTGATGTTATCAATCTTGGCGAGGGGGAACTGGATTTTGATACACCGCCTCATATCAAGCAGGCTGGCATCGATGCGATTGTACAAGGTGACACAAAATACACGGCGGTAGCAGGCACGGCTCAGCTGAAAACGGCGATCATCAACAAGTTTGCGCGTGAAAATCAGTTAACTTATCAGGCCAACGAAGTCATTGCCGGTAGTGGTGCCAAGCAGCTGATATTCAATGCCTTCATGGCAACAGTTTCAGCGGGTGACGAGGTGATAATTCCTGCACCGTATTGGGTTTCCTATCCTGATATGGTATCGCTTGCCGACGGCGAATTCCGCCTCGTTCCTTGCCTCGAACAAAATGGCTGGAAACTGCAGGCTGCCGATCTTGCTGCGGCAATTACCCCCAAAACACGCTGGCTGATTCTCAATTCGCCTAACAATCCGACGGGTGCAATTTACAGCGCCGACGAACTGCGCGCCCTGGCCGAGGTATTGCTGCAACGCCCTCACGTGCTCATCATGGCCGACGATATTTATGAACACATCAGCCATCCACCGGCACTGTTTGCTACGCTCGCGGAGGTTGAACCGCGCCTTAAGGATCGCATTTTGACCGTCAACGGCGTCTCAAAGGGTTATTCGATGACCGGCTGGCGAATTGGTTACGCCGGAGGCCCTGCCTGGCTTATTTCCGCCATGCAAATTTTACAGTCGCAAAGTACCTCGAACCCGAGCTCGATTTCTCAGGCAGCGGCCGTCGCAGCGCTGGAACAGGACAGCAGTTTCCTTGCGCAGTGGCGGGGCATTCTGGCGACGCGCCGTCAAAAGATTATGCAATGCATTGAAAGTATCGACGGACTGCATGCCGATCTGCCGCCGGGCGCGTTTTATGTTTTTGCCAACTGCACGGGCATGATCGGCAAGAGAACGCCAAAGGGGCAAACCATTAACAACGACGTCGATTTCGTTGAGTATCTGCTTGATTCCGCTCATGTTGCGACGCTACAAGGCTCGGCATTCGGCGCTTCGCCCTATCTGCGTATCGCTTATGCTATCGATGATGCGCGTCTCGACGAAGCCTGCGCTCGAATAATCCGCGCTTGTGCTGCGTTAGCGTAAAATATTGTAGATTCAAGAACGATTAACTCTGGCGATTGATGAGCGTACACAATGCTGAATTGGACAATTAATGGACTACTGCGGATGAAAAAGCCGATGATTCGGCAAAAATCTCAACAACTTGTGCAAACTATCAGCAGTCGAACACAATATTGCAGTTGTCCTTTGACATGCACCGCAGCAATCGCTATTATTCGCCCCGTTCAAACGATTCCTCTGTAGTTCAGTCGGTAGAACGGCGGACTGTTAATCCGTATGTCACTGGTTCGAGTCCAGTCAGAGGAGCCAAATTTAGAGAAGCCCGCATCAGGAAACTGACGCGGGCTTTTTGTTTTCTATCGCACGCCTCGCTACGTTAGCTTGAAACAGCTGCCGATTCCCTTCTCGGTTATCCCCTACGCAAAAACTCTCAAAATAAACCCCTTACTTTTCAATGTCTTTATGTAAGAAAACTCCTAATTGTAATCAATAATCATTCTCATTATAATTCTGCTTCTTATTTACATCGTTTTTAACACAGGGCAGGTGTTGGCTATTATGGGGAAAGTTACCTTTAAATATTCGCTTTTGAGTTCGCTCATTGCGGGAATTCTGGTCGTACCTTTGGCGCAGGCAGATGAAATTAGCGCCGGAACAACTCAGGTACAGCCGCAAACGAATGTGAACGATCAGCAGAAACAGGGGAATGTTTCCACGACAGGTGAATCAAAGAAAAAATCGGTGGTTGCCGACGATAAGAGCAGTCATGAAGATACGATGGTGGTTACCGCCCGAGAGCAGACGCTGCAAGCGCCGGGGGTGTCAATCATCGACAGCGAAGCTATCAAAAAGCACCCTATCCAGCGCGACGTTTCAGAAATTATTCGTACCATGCCGGGCGTGAATCTCACCGGTAACTCCAGCAGTGGTCAGCGTGGTAACAATCGCCAGATAGATATTCGCGGCATGGGGCCGGAGAATACGTTGATTCTGGTGGACGGCATGCCGGTGAGCAGTAAAAACTCTGTGCGCTATGGCTGGCGAGGTGATCGCGATACCCGTGGTGACAGCAACTGGGTGCCGCCCGAAATGATTGACCGCATCGAAGTTATCCGTGGTCCGGCGGCAGCGCTGTATGGCAACGGTGCCATGGGCGGCGTAGTAAATATCATCACTAAACAGGCGGAACCTGCGTGGCACGGTAATTTCAATACCTATTACAACGTGCCGGAACATAAAGAGGAAGGCGCGACAAAACGCTATAACGCCAGCCTGAGCGGTGCGCTGGCGGACAATCTGACCATGCGCCTCTACGGCAACTGGAGCAAGACGCAGGCAGATGGTCAAAACATCAACGCTGGCCACGCGGCGGAACGTACCGGTAAATATGCCGGCCAAATTCCGGCGGGTCGCGAAGGGGTAATTAACAAAAATATCAATGGGGTATTGCGCTGGGACTTCGCGCGCATGCAGGCGCTGGAGCTTTCTGCCGGGTTCAGCCGTCAGGGGAATTTGTACGCCGGGGACACGCAGAACACCAACAGCAGCACGCTGGTGAAAGCCAACTACGGTAAAGAAACCAATATTATCTATCGCCAGTCGCTGTCGCTGAAATATACCGGCGCGTGGGACAACGGCATCACCACCAGTAACTATATCCAGTTTGAAAAAACGCGGAATACGCGTCTGAATGAGGGGCTGTCAGGCGGGCTGGAAGGGCTGTTCAGCACCACTGATCCGGGCTTCTCGACCATCACGCTGAACGATACCAACCTGCATTCCGAAGTCAATATCCCGTTCGAACTTGGGGTTCCTCAGACCGTCACCTTCGGCGCGGAAATGAACCATCAAACGATGGCGGACCCGACCTCCAATACTGTGACCACGACCTCGACGGTAGAAGGCGTCTCCAGCACGGATCGCAGCGACTACAGTTCGGCGGATATCTACGGTATTTATACCGAGGATAATATCGACCTGACCGACTCGACACGTCTGACGCCAGGAATTCGTTTTAACCACCAGACTTACACCGGCGGCAACGTTAGCCCTTCATTGAATCTGTCGCAGGATCTGGGCGATAATTTCACGCTGAAAATGGGCATCGCGCGGGCATGGAAAGCGCCAAACCTATATCAAACCAATCCTAACTACCTGTTATACAGCAGCGGCAACGGCTGTTACGCCAGCTCCGTAAGCTGTTATTTGCAGGGCAACAAGGATTTAAAAGCAGAGACCAGCGTCAATAAAGAGATAGGTATCGAGTTCCATCATGACGGCGTTCAGGCAGGTCTGACGTGGTATCGCAATGACTATCACAACAAGATTGAAGCAGGTTACTCTCCAGAATATGACAACGGCACTTCTGACGTCTACAAGTGGGAAAACGTGCCTAAATCGATCGTGCAGGGGCTGGAAGGAACCTTAAACTTCCCGATAAGCGATACGATCACGATGAACAACAACTTCACTTACATCATCGACAACAAGAACGATTCCACCGGCGATTACCTGACCATTATTCCGAAATTTACCATTAACTCGACCCTCGACTGGCAGGCCACCAGCGATCTGGCGGTAGAAGGGACGATGACGTGGTATGGCAGGCAAAAACCGCAGAAATATAACTCTCAGGGCGGCGACACGTCAGACACGGAAACCTGGCAAGTCTCCCCTTATGCGATATTTGGCATGAGCGCGGTTTACAGCGTTAACAAGGATATCGACGTCACGGCGGGTGTCGATAATATTCTGGATGAACGTCACTTCCGCGAGGGTAACGCCCTGACTTCAGGCACCTCTCCTACCTACGCCTATGGTGCGGGCGCGCGAACCTACAATGAGTCGGGTCGCACCTTCTATATGGAGCTGGGCATGCACTTCTGATAGTTCGTTCCGTTAGCCAAAGGCCGCCTTGTTGACAGCAAGGCGGGCTTTGCTGTTGAACTGATAACGTTATTCGTCACGCATTAGTGCCGTTAAAATTGCAAAAAACTAAAATTACTATCCCATTGAATTAATTGAGAATTTTTTATGAGCAAAGTTTATATGAGCAAAGTATTGTATCGCTGGAGAAACCGGCGCATCGCGAGTCAGCTTGTTGCCCTCTTTTTAACGCTCCTCTGTGCCGTAAACAGTGATGCCCGCCCCAACATGACGCCTCTCGGTCCGAATATTGCCGAAAAAGGTTCTGCTTATTATCATTTTTCAGTGAGCACGTTTGACTCAGTTGATGGTAGAAGACATTACAAGGTGTGGACGGGCGTGCCCGATAAACGTCCGCCGCCTTCGGGTTATCCCGTGCTTTATCTGCTCGACGGTAACGCGGCGATGGACAAACTTTCGGAACCTCTTCTCAAGCAGCTTTCAGCGAGTACGCCGCCGGTAATCGTGGCCATCGGCTATCAAACTGCCCTGCCTTTTGACGTGATCGCCCGAGCGTATGATTACACGCCGCCCGTGACGAAAATGCAGTCCCCTGACTTGCATGGCCGCGAGAATGGCGGCGCGCGTCTCTTTCGTGATTTGCTGGAAAAGACTCTTGTGCCAGCCGTCGAAAAGGGTTTGAAAATCGATTCGGCTAAAAGGGGTATATGGGGGCATTCCTACGGCGGGGTGTTTGTTCTGGATACTTACCTCTCCTCCTCCTCGCTGTTTAACCTTTATTATTCAGCCAGCCCGTCATTGAATCAAAATTATGCTGTTTTGGTCGATAGACTCGGGGAAATCAACAGCGCGGAACGCTGCGACAAGCAGATGTATCTTTATGAAGGGGACGACACGCCGGGCAAAAATATCAGGTCTGAAACCGCGCCGGACGTTCTGCTCAAGCTTCACAGCACGCTTGAAACCCTGCATAGCCAAGGTCTGCCGGTCTCCTATTGGTCAGATCCCGCGCTCAGCCATGGTCAAATGTTTACCGCCTCTCTTCCGCGCGCGCTGTTAAATATCGCCATGCAGCAGCCGAGCAACATAATGACGCCCTGCCCGAAATGATTCTTAACCCGACATTGCCAGCGTGGCAATGTCGGGTATCAGATAGCCTACTCGTTACGCGATCACTTCTGCCTCATCATCGATTACTTCAGACGGCTTAATGTCGGAAGCCTGATTTCCCGTGCTGTCACGCCACAGTCGCGCATACATTCCGTCTTTCGCCAGCAGCGCGTCGTGGGTGCCATATTCGGCGACGCGCCCGGCTTCCATCACGGCTATTGCATCGCAGCGGCGGGCCGTGGTGAGGCGGTGCGCAACCACCAGCGCCGTTCGTCCGTCGCGATGCGCGCCCTCGGCGAGTGAGGTCATCAGGGTCTCCTCAGAAGCGCGATCAAGACGGGCCGTCGCTTCGTCGAGCAGCAGAACGTGGGCATTGGCAAGCTGCGCACGCGCCAGAGCAACCAGCTGACGCTGTCCCGAAGAGAGATCTGCCCCGCCGTTATTAACCGGTGTGCGGAATCCTCGCGGCAAGTTTCGTACCGTGTCGAAAAGCCCTGCCTGTTTTGCCGCACGTTCAACTTCCGCGTCGCTGCTTGATGGGCGCGGATAGCGGATGTTTCCGGCGATATCGCCGCTGAACAGTGCCACATCCTGTTCAACTAAGCCGACCTGAGCGCGATAGTCGGCGAGCAGAGTCTCTTCGATAGTACGTTTCCCGATACGAATCTTGCCTTCGGTTGGCGTATAAAGCCCGGCGATGAGCTTAACCAGCGTAGATTTCCCCGCCCCGCTGCGTCCGACAACGGCGACCACCGCGCCCTCGGGAATCGACAGGCTAAGCTTGTCCAGAGCAAGATCGCTGCTGCCCGGATAACGAAACGTGACGTTTTCCAGCGTCAGCGCACCTTTTAAAGGAACGAGTGACGACGGGTCGGACGGCCGCACATCTTCAGCACCTTCGGTCGCCAGTAGGTCATCGATATGTCTGGCACTGGCCGAGGCCTGCTGATAAGCGTCGACAATGCCCGACAGCTGCTGTATCGGTCCGTAAAACTGACCCAGCAACAGGAAGAAGGCCGCCATTACACCGGCCGTCATCTCACCCTCAGCCACGCGCGATGCACCCACCAACAGCACGGCCGCATAGGCCGCTTCAGTACAAAACGTCAAGAACGGGAAGTAGACGGCGAGATATTTTTGCGCCCGTACGCGGGTGGCTCGGAAACGATCGGATAGCGAACGCAAGCGCGCCGCCTCTGCACCCTGCTGCCCGTGAGACTGCACCACGCGCAGCCCCGTAACTTTCTCCTGCAAGCTGCTGTTTACTTTGCCAATCTCGATACGCGCCTTTGCATAGGCGGGCGAACTTAAACGGCGATAAACCAGCGTCGCCAGAATCACCACGGGAACGGCGCTCAGCGCCACACAGGCCAGAACCGGATCGAGCCAGAACATGGCAATCGCGATCGCCAGCATAGTAATCAAACTGGTTGCTGCACCGGCGAGACCGTTTTGCAGGAAACGCGCCAGCGCGTCAACGTCGACGGTCATGCGAGTCAGGCGAGTATCGGCATGCTGTTCGTGGTAAGGCATGCCCAGTCGCAACAAATGTCCAAAGCTGCGTAGGCGAACCGTATGCTGCACGGTTTCCGCCGCGCGCGACGACACCACGGTCTGCAAGGAATAACAGCACCAGCTAATCGCCACCAGCACCAGAGCAAACGCCGCGCAGGTGCCGATAACAGCCAGATTGCCCGCCGCGACGCCCATATCAATGCCTCGTTGCAGCAGCACCAGTACGCCCACGCTCGCCGCCGAATCCACGGCAATCAGCAAGGCGGCAACAATGTACATCCAGGCGACGGGAGATAATAGCGAAGCAACGCGTCTACCCTGACCGTCCTGTGCCATCTGCACTGCCCGTTCCGGCACGCAGCTCATGCGTTCGCGGAACCCCTCGCGGCTTTTGGCAGGCTCGGCGTTGTTATTCTCATTTTCCTGCGAAGAGGCAGGCTCCGGCCACAGCTGCGCGTGAGAAGAGAGCGGCTTCTCGAGTAAATCACTCGCGCCGGACATCAAGGCACGGAACGCCGGACAGCGCGCCTCAAGCTCCTCCTGCGTGCCGACATCGGCAACGCGCCCTTCTTCCAGCACCACAATTATGCTGGCTAACTTCAGAGTCGAACGTCGGCGCGCGATAACCAGCAGCATGTGGCTTTCATCGGCATAGTGCCCGAGCGCGGCGTTGATCTCGGACTCGGTCCCGGCATCCACCGCTGAGGTAGTGTCATCCAGAATCAGCAGGCTAGGTGCGGTAAGCAGCGCGCGGGCCAGCCCAATACGCTGACGTTGTCCGCCGGAAAGATTGGAAGCACGCTCGGCGAGACGGGTTTTGAAACCGTTGGGCAACGCCGAAATAAAGCCCGTTGCACCAGCGGCATCGGCCGCACGACGAATGCTCTCTTCCGTCGCCTCGGGGTGACCGTAGGCGATATTTTCCGCTACCGTGCCCGCAAACAGGAAGGTATCTTCAAACACAACGCCAACGGCACGGCGCAGCGACTCGAGTTGTAAATCAGCAATGTTCTGCTTTCCACGCGAGGTGTCGAGCCACAGCGTGCCCTGGGCCGGGTCATAGAAGCGCGCGAGCAGCATCGACAAGGTCGATTTCCCCGAGCCGGATGCCCCAACGACGGCAATCGTCTCTCCCGCCCTGATAGAAAACGAGACGTTGCTCAGCACGTTGGCACCCTTGCCGTAGCCGAATCCGACATCGTCCAGCGTCAATCCGACGACGTTACCGTCAACTGTCTGCGTGCCGTCCTGCATCTGCGATTCGGTGTCAATCAGAGTGAAAACACGCTCGGCCGACGCCTGCGTGCGTTGACCAATGACCAAAAACGAGGCCAGCACGCGGGTTGGCCCAGTGAGCATGGCGAGGAAACTGGCAAAGGCCACGAAAGTACCGAGGTCGATACGCCCCGCCATCACCGACCAGCCGCCAAATCCGAGCAGCACAATCTGCCCGAGCACCGGCAGTGCCAGCATGGTCGCCCCAGGCATCGCCTGTGCGATGGCCGCGCCGATACGCACCCGCACCATGTGACGCGACTGACTGTCCAGCCAGCGCATCTCACGCAGTTCCGCAACGCAAGATTTAACAATGGAAATCTGCGCCAACACTTCGCGCATGTGTTCTGTCAGGTTGGCAAGCTTGTCGGAGGCCATGCCCGTCTGGGCAAAAACGCGGCGGCGGGCACGCAGCGCGGTAGTGGCTAAACCTGCCAGCACCAGCACGACGATAAGCGTCATCGACGGCGACATCCACAGCATCACGGCAAGTCCCGCGACGTAATAGGTCAGTACGGCCAGCGGAACCGGGCACATTTGAAGCAGCATATGCACCTGTTGCAGGTCACTGTTGGTTCGCGAAATCACCTGCCCGGTACGCAACGCATCTTGCCCGGCGCCATCCAGTTTCTGGATGCTGTCGAAGACGCGGCCCCGCAGCGTGTGCTGGACCCAGAGCGAAAGTTCTCCCGCGTAGCCACGACGTACATAGTTGCCGACGAAATCGAACAGTGCGATGAAAAGCAGTCCACCGGCGAGCCACGGCAACTGTGCCGAATTGCCCGCTAAGGCGTCGTTAACCGCCTGTCGGGTTAATAAAGGCGCTAACGCAGCCAGAAGAATAGTACTGACCGAGGCCAGCACGACGATGAGACTGAGCTTTTTGCGTTCCCAGCACACGCCAGCAAGACGGACTATCCATGAGCCCGCTGGCGTTGAAGAATGAGTAGTGGGCATCAACCCTCCTTTTAATGAGTTGTAAACTAACCAGAAGTAAATGATCAGAATTTGATAATTAGAATTTGATGATCAGAATTTGATGATCAATAGAAAAAAACCCATGACCTGCGCCATGGGACGACTGCAATCAGCCGATTTTCACTTTTATTAGTGGGGCAACAAGGCCACAAGACGTTCCGCTACTTCTGACGGCGTGGCCTGCGCTGCCATCTCTGCGGCGACCTGTACCGATGCCGCGCGAAGTTTGGTGTCACACAGGAAAGTATTAATGAGGTCGCTGCTTAAGCCGTTCTCGCCGGGAATTATCCCGCAGCCTCGATCCACCACCGTTTTGGCATTCACAGGACGATCTGCCCCTTCGCCAAACACTATCTGCGGGATCCCTGCGTGCAGTGCTGTCAGCGTATTTCCCGCGCCTCCGTGATGGATAAACCCATCGGCACCATTAAGAAATACGCCCATCGGGATCCAGTCAACGAGGCGCACGTTGGGCGGCAGCTCTCGCAAATCGGCGCGCGCATTGGCGGAAAGGTGCAGGATGATTTCGGCATCTACCTCGTGGGCCGAATCCATGACCCACGAAATCAAGTCCAGCCCATCAACCATCGGTTTGACAGTGCCTAAACTCACCAACAGACGTTTGCGGCCCGGCGTCCTGTCCCACCACGTTTCCCACACTGCGCCCCCGTTGTACGGCACATACTGCATGGAGATAACCGGCTCACCGTCATTTTGAAGAATGCTCATACTGGGTGGCGTGACGTCTATCCACGCCAGATCGCGCGGCGGCATATCAACGCCGTGACGTGCGTAGGCATCTGAAAGAGAACGGGTTACGCCTTTGATGTGCCAGGGAGTGTGTGCGAAGCCGACGCTTTGCATGACCACGGGGATGTTGAACTTGGCCCCAATTAGAGGCCCGACCACGCCAAGGGGCGGGTAGACAATCAAATCGGGTTTCCACTGGCCCGCAAATTCAATCAGCCGGTCAGCCATTTCTTCACTGAAGAAAGAAAAATTCCCCATTTTAGTGCCGGCGTTACTTTGCTTACGCAGATCTTCGCGACGCCGGTAATCCGCCTCCGAATCAAAGCCGGGGGCGGCATCGAAGGCCACCAGTCCGGCCTCGGCCGCCTTCTGGGCAAATTTCCCTGAACTTGCGATCAGGACCTCATGTCCGTTAACGCGAAAACCCTGAGCCAGAGAAAGCACTGGATATAACAAACCATATAAAGGTGGACCAACAAAAAGAATACGCATGAGAAAATCCCTCTCCTGCCTGACGTACTTATTAGGCAATATTACAAAACCTCACCCCTGCGGAGGCTGCAATACTTTCGCCAGGCTATTATTCGAAAAATAGACATTCCGCCCCCGTTGAATTAAAGAAAATAATCCTTCGATGACGTAAAAGCCTTAAACAATGTAAGCTATTTCTTTTTAACCTGATAAAACCCCTTCCAAGAATAGGTTTAATTATTCCTGTCTACCTACTTATAAAGAGTAATAAAGCTACTTATAAAGAGTAATAAAGTCACCCTATGCTAATGATGATGGTTTCAACGTACGGCACAGAAGGCCGCAACAGGTGAAGCCACGTCAAAGCAAAGCCCAGACTCGCTATCTCGGCATTTATTAATGCAGCAATAATAACGAGACAAAGTGTGAGGAAAATATTTCTTCCGCGCGCTTAATTCTGGACTTCGCTTATTACGCTAGCATAGGACTAGACCGCGTGTAAAAGGTATATCGGCATTATTATTTAATTTCTTAATATTAACCTTTTATTACCGCAGGTTTTTATTTTTATTATTAACCCACTCCCAAAACCGTTATTACCCCTTTATTTACTCGGGGTAATAAATAAAACCCGCTTTTTATTTACATTTAGCAATAAAAGGAAATAACCCTGCTGTTTATCTACTAATTAGATTATCTGCCTATCCCGTTTAAAAAGCACAGCGTTGCATTTTCACGTGACATCGCCCTTCGAACGTTATTTAATAACGCAACGGACGGTTTCTATTTCCGGCCTGAAGTTTTTAACGCCATTACTTTTAATGCAATAATTATTAACGCGCTATTTGTTAATAAGATAAATAACCTTAACGATTTCATGGATGATCAAAATGAGTCATATCCCGCTTTTTCCCCCTCATGATGCCGTCGCGGCTGCACGCTTTATTAAACAGCTGGCAACGCAGAGCTCACTGGATATTGCTCAATTTTGGCATGACGTGGAGTCAGTCGACGTGCCGCTGGTGACTAAAGTTCAGGATAGCCACGATGAACGCGACGTCACCTTTTTATGGCGCTCTTCAAACTCGCTGCAAGGCGTTTATGTTTTCCTGAATCGAGTGACCGATAAAATCAACGTGCCTAAAGGGATGATGACGCGCGTCCCTTCCAGCGATATCTGGACGTTAACGCTGCGGCTGCCCGCGACTTATCGCGGCACATACACCATCACGGAAATTCCACTCGGAACATCACCTGAAATTGTCGCCACGATAGGCGGACGTTTTACGCCGTTTGTGGGTCAACCCGATCCGCTAAATAAGAGCGGAAAAATTAACGTTCGCGGCATTGCAGAAGAATCGATTATTGCGCTCGATAAAGCGCCCGCGCAGCCCGAATGGGCAGAATCACCCCTAACTCCTCGCGGTAAGTTGGTCACGTCCAATCCCGTGGTGGCCGGTCATCAGCGCCGCGTTCGTCTCTATCTCCCAGAGGTTGCAGACACCGCGCCACTGGCGCTGCTGGTGTTGCTCGATGCAGAGAAGTGGTTTGATCACGTCGGTATACTCGGCGCCCTTGACGTTGCTCTGACCAATGGCCGCATCGGACCAACCGCCGTGCTCGGCATCGATAATCTGGATGAGGCCGATCGCGCGGCAATCCTCGGCGGTCAGAGCGAGTTGGTGCTCGACATTGCCGAAAAACTGGTGCCACAGGTCATGGCCGATCACCGGGATATAATCTGGGCGGGCCGTCCAAAAACCGTGCTTTGCGGCCAAAGTCTCGGGGGCGTCACTGCGCTGATGGCCGCGATGCATGCCTCCGACGTTTTTGGCACGGTGCTAAGCCACTCGCCTTCCATGTGGTGGATGCCACAAAAACGTAAGCGTGATCTCGGCTTTAGCGAAAATGATACCTCTTGGGTCAGTGAATATTTGCTCACTACGCCGCCAAAAGAGGTGCGCGTCAGACTCTGCGTCGGATCGTTAGAAGGCTTCACTGTGCCGCATCTCGAGCAGCTGCACCAACGCTTACTCGCCGCTGGCGTTGATAGCCATCTTTCTGTTTACACCGGCGGCCATGATTTTGCATGGTGGCGCGGCGCGATTATCGACGGGCTGGCGGCTTTATAATGCCTTTAATTGTCCTAAGCATTGTCCTAAGCATTGTCCTAAGCATTGTCCTAAGCATTGTCCTAAGCATTGTCCTAAGCATTCCCCTCCGCATTCCCTGCCTATGAACCACCCAATCCGTCACATTAAATTCACAGTTAAATCTTTCTGAAAACATGCTCGTCACATTTGCTGTGATGAGCGAAAAACATCAACGATATTGCCCATTTAAGGCAAAAAATGAACGACACAGGTTCATTTGTGAATGTAGAATGTTCATCACGTGCTTTAGATCACACTTTTATCTGCTACGCTCTTTCTTTAACTCGCTTAACCTGAAGCGGAAAAGCCTAATTTTCCAGCAGAATCATAGTAGAGCTTGACCCTTGGGTTAGAGTTCAGGTTTTTTTATTCATAATTTTCTGGTTTTCATTTATGCAAAATACAATGTCTACTCGTTCAGAAGGCTGGTTCAGAGTACTCAGCCTGGCTCTGGCAGCATTTATCTTTAACACCACTGAATTTGCCCCGGTCGGTTTGCTGACGGACATCGCGCAAAGCTTCTCCATGACGGCGGCGCAGGTCGGCATCATGCTCACCGTTTATGCGTGGGTCGTGGCGCTGCTGTCACTGCCCCTGATGCTGTTGACCGGCAAAATGGAACGTCGCAAGCTGTTGATTGGCGTGTTCGTGGTGTTTATTTCGAGCCACATTCTTTCCGGTTTCGCCTGGAACTTCATGACGCTGATGGTCTCCCGTATCGGCATCGCGACCTCGCACGCCGTCTTCTGGTCGATTACCGCGTCACTGGCGCTGCGCGTTGCGCCTCCGGGTAAAAAGGCGCAGGCGTTGGGGCTATTAACTACCGGTACCGCGCTGGCCATGGTATTGGGCCTGCCGCTTGGCCGTGTTATCGGACAGCTACTCGGCTGGCGCGCGACGTTTCTCATTATCGCGGGCGGTGCTTTTATCACGATGATTTTAATCATCAAGCTGCTGCCTCCGCTGCCAAGCAACAACTCCGGCTCGTTGAAAAGCGTGCCCGAGCTGTTTAAACGCCCTGCGCTGGTGCTGATATATCTGCTGACGGTGCTGGTCTTCGCGGCGCATTACACGGCTTACAGTTATATCGAACCTTTCCTGCAGAAGGTCGCGGGCTTTGGTGAAAACTTTACTACCCTGCTGTTGCTGCTGTTTGGCTTGGCCGGCATCGTGGGCAGTTATATCTTTACGCGCCTTAATAATAGCTTCCCGTCGGGCGTGTTGATCACGGCATTGGTGGTGTTGATGCTCAGTCTGGTGCTGCTGTTGCCGCTGTCATCCAGCTCCACCAGTCTGGTAATTATGTCGCTGTTCTGGGGCATGGCTATGACCATGATTGGCCTGAGCTTGCAGGTTAAAGTCCTCTCTATGGCACCCGATGCGACTGACGTTGCGATGTCATTGCTGTCGGCGATTATCAACATTGCCATTGGTGGCGGCGCGTTGATCGGCAGTCAGGTCAGTACTTATCTCAACATGGAAGACGTCGGCTTTGCCGGTGGCGTTTTCGGGCTGATTGCGCTTGGCGTGGCGATTTACACCCTGCGTCGCTACAGCAAAAACTTTGCCGAATCTGCCATGACTGAAGGTAGCGTGCTGCACTGATACACGGTCCCTTTCGCCTGCTCCCTTATTCGCCAGCGGAGCAGGCGTTTCTTCCGCTATCTCCCCCAAAACTTGATAAACCTTCTCAATGTCGATGTTGGAACCGTCTACTTCACGGTGCCATTTGCAATAGCTCCGAGTGAAAAACACCATCGCAGATTCAAGTTTCTCAAAGATTAATGGCGTTTTATCGGCTATATCTTTGATGACAAACAGATCAGAAATAGGAATGCCCATCCTGTAACACTCGCAAACCGCCAGCCGTTCAAATAATCCATCGTAATTGCGCGCTCTTGGCTGGGTATAAAGCCTGCCGGTTCGTTCAAACATTTGCCAATAAATCTGCTTTCGTTCTTCGCAGGGTTTCTGCAAAAACTTGCCGACATGACAGCTTTCACCTTCGTTGCTAGTGGAGGTAACAGACGCGCCCGCCTCTGAGCCAAGGCGTTTAGCCAAAGGCGAATGCGGTCTTTTGAAGGCGTCAAAAAGGTCAGAAGTCGCGGTTCTCTTTCCTAAAAGCGAACGAGAAGGCGATAGATAAGGTAAATAGCGAGTAGTCGCGCGCGAGCTGTCGGGTTGTCTGGACGAATTTCCCACCTCAAAAATCGACGCAGGCCTGCCATGCTGGGGTTGAGCGAGCAATTGACGGATCATAAAGCTGTCCGAGTTTGACGAGGGAGTGACAGATAAGGAGTTTGGCATAGGTTTAATTTTTTTAACTTATCGATGATTTTCAATGAGCTAACATAAACCTTGGGCGCGATCCGAAACTATTAAATATCAATCATTGCCGATTTGAAGGTTAAATTTGCGAGGGCTATCGTAAATGCATAAAAAAAGCCCGACCAGAAAGTCAGGCTTCGATTTGCGTTTTAGCAACAATAATTTTTAGGGCAATACGTTAATGCACGCGGTGCCGATTAGTTAAAATCGACACCCTGCTCGGCAATATCCATCGCGAAGTAAGAGAGGATAATATCTGCGCCAGCGCGTTTGATTGCACCCAGCGATTCACGCACCACTTTACGCTCGTCGATAGCGCCGGCCTGCGCCGCAAACTTGATCATCGCGTATTCGCCGCTCACCTGATAGGCCGCCAGCGGCAGGCGTGATGCCGCACGAATGTCGCTAATCACGTCAAGATAAGCACCCGCCGGTTTAACCATCAGCGCGTCGGCACCTTCGTGCTCGTCCATCAATGATTCGCGTACCGCTTCACGACGGTTCATCGGATTCATTTGATAGTTTTTACGATTGCCCTGCAACACGCTGCCGCCTGCTTCACGGAAAGGTCCGTAGAGAGAAGAGGCAAATTTGGTTGAGTAGGCCATGATGGAGGTGTCGATAAATCCGGCTTCGTCGAGCGCGCGGCGAATCGCCTGCACCTGACCGTCGGCCGCCGCAGAAGGCGCGATAAAATCAGCACCCGCCGCCGCTGCAACCACGGCTTGACGGCCAAGATTGATGAGCGTTGCGTCGTTATCTACGCCGTGATCATGCAACACGCCACAGTGTCCGTGCGAGGTATATTCGCAGAAACAGGTGTCTGACATGACAATCATTTCTGGCACCGTGTCTTTGCAAATCCGCGCCATGCGGGCCACGAGGCCGTTTTCGTTCCAGGTATCGCTACCGGTCGCATCCATATGATGGGAGATACCAAAGGTCATGACCGAGCGGATCCCCGCTTTGGCGTAACGTTCGATTTCATACGCCAGCTTTGACTCAGGAATACGCAGCACGCCCGGCATGGTCTCAATGACAGCATATTCCGAGGTTTCTTCTTCAACGAAAATAGGCAACACGAGGTCATCAACGCTGAATTGATTCTCCTGAAACAGCGCGCGCAAAGAGTCAGACTGACGAAGACGACGAGGGCGTAAACTTGGAAACTGATTTGACATGACTACTCCAGCAAAAAGCGATTTAAAACTCACTGCGGCTTGAACAGCACGCATTAAGGCGTCAGCGTAACGATCGTTGTGTTAACAAGACTGACCCTGATTTGATGGCGCATATTGTAGAATAATTTTAGACCCGCGCTTTATCTTTACGTAGCAACTTTTGGATTAATTCCCCGTCGCCAATACCCAATGATCGTCGCTGATTTGCCGATAATCGCGCGCGGGCGGCTGATAACCCAGCGGACGCACCGGACTCTTCAACTCCTCCACTTTTTGCTGGCGTCTGATGCCTCGCCTAGCTGGATCAGGCACCGGCACGGAGGCAATAAGCTTGCGGGTATAGGCGTGCTGCGGATTATCAAAAATTGCCGCACGCGGGCCGATTTCGACGATTTCGCCCAGATACATCACCGCCACGCGATGACTCACCCGCTCGACCACCGCCATATCGTGGGAGATAAACAGATAGGAAAGGTTCATGCTTTCCTGCAAATCCAGCAGCAGATTGACCACCTGCGCTTTGACAGAGACATCCAGCGCCGACACCGATTCGTCGGCAACAATCATTTTTGGATTTAACGTCAGCGCGCGTGCGATGCAAATTCGTTGGCGCTGACCGCCAGAAAATTCGTGCGGATAACGCTGCATCATGTCAGGCGACAGGCCGACCTTTTTCAGCAAGTCGGCCGCTCTTTCGCGCGCTTCGACCTTGCCCGCCAGCCGATGCTGAAGGATAGGTTCGACCAGCGCGTCGCCAATTTTCATTCGCGGATTCAAGCTGGCGAAAGGGTCCTGAAAAATCATCTGCACCCGCTGGCGCAGGGTTTGCAGCTCGGGACGGCTAAGATTCATGACGTCAAAACCGTCAAAGGTAATCTCCCCGGCGTGCGGATTCATTAAACGAGTGATCGCCCGCCCCGTGGTCGATTTACCACAGCCAGACTCCCCCACCAGCGACAGCGTTTCGCCCTGATAGAGGTCAAAACTGATATTTTCCACGGCGTGAACCGCGCCAACCGGACGGGAGAAAATCCCGCCCAACACCGGAAATCGCGCCGAAAGATTTTTGACTGAGAGCAAAGGTGCAGTTTGCGTTTCAACCTTGACCCGACTCTCGCGCGGCGGCGTCGACACGCCAGTTTGCATATCAAGGGCCGGAAAACGCAGCGGATATTCGCGGCCACGCATCTCGCCCAGACGCGGCACGGCGGCCAGCAGCGCACGGGTATAAGGATGCTGCGGCGCGGCAAACAGCGTCGCCGTGTCACCACTTTCGACACACTCGCCGCGATACATCACCAACGTGCGATCGGCAATTTCGGCCACCACGCCCATGTCGTGAGTAATAAACAGCACCGCCATGCCCTCTTCCTGTTGCAGAGTCTTGATAAGGTCGAGAATCTGCCCCTGAATCGTGACGTCCAGCGCGGTGGTCGGCTCGTCGGCAATCAGCAGTTTGGGTTTGAGCGCCAGCGCCATGGCAATCATGACCCGCTGGCGCATGCCGCCCGAAAATTGGTGCGGATATTCGTTAAAACGCGCGCTGGCGTTGGGAATGCGCACTTTTTCCAGCAGCCGTAACGTCTCTTCACGCGCCGCTTTTTTACCCATTCCGCGATGCGCCCTGAGCGTTTCGGCAATCTGACGGCCAATGGTAAACGTCGGATTCAGCGAGGTCATCGGCTCCTGAAAAATCATCGCGATGTCGTTGCCGCGCACCTCGCGCATCTGCTTCTCGGAGAGGCCCAGCAAACTGCGCTGATTTAATAGCACCTTGCCGTCAATTTTGCTGCCGCGCGCGTTTAGCAGCCGCATTATTGACAGCGAGGTCACGCTTTTACCCGATCCTGATTCACCCACAATCGCCAGCGTTTCGCCCGGATAAACCTCGAAAGAGAGATTGCGCACCACTGGCAACCACGCCTCGTCGCCTTGAAACGAGGTGGTCAGATTCTCAACCTGCAAAACGGGCTGCGCAGCGGTCATAGTGGTTATCCTTTATAGGCGGAAAGAGACGAGCGGGCCGACAGCAAAACCTTGGGTTCAAAGGCAAAGTCTCTGTCAAAGGGGAAGGTCGGCACGGTTTTTCGCAGGCGCGGCAGGCGTTCGACGAACTGATCGACCACGCCGTTGGAGAGCGCCATCAGGTTAGGTTGGGCGATAGGCGCCAGCTCGGGCGAAAGGTAGCCCGACTTGACCACCACGATTTTCGCCTGCTGCGGCGATAACCCGAGCTGGGTGAAATCGGCAATGTTGTGATAAGGCCTGCGGCGAGCAGAGACCACGACATTGATGCCGTCAATGCGCAGCACGGCCTGACGATCGGCGGCGTTGGCTCCATGATGTAAACGTAGTACGGTAAATTCGCCACTCACCTGTGGGCTTGACGGGTCAAGCGATGCGCCTAGCGTCACATTAAGTTTTGCGCCCTCGCCCGCCTCGAAAGCCGCGTCGGTGGCAGGCAAATCGGTGATTCCCGCCACCAGCGTTTCCGTCGCGCCCTGCGTAATCAATTCGGCCAGCACATCGGCGCGATCGCCCACGCCGCCGCCCGTCGGGTTATCGCCCGAATCGGCCAGCACCACGGGACGCGTCTGGCTGGCAATGGCCTCTCTTACGCAAGCTTCCGGCGTGTCGGTTTGGCAGCCAAAAACAAAATCTTCCCGCGCGTCCCAGTAGGCCTGCGCCAGTGTAGTCGCCTGCTGTTCAAGCACGGCGCGATCGGTGCCGGTAAAAATCGTCGCCGCCGTGGCGCGTGGCTCATCGGCCCACACGTAACCGACCATTAACGAGCTGTCCCAAACGCCGTCAAGCTGGTCAATTTCCGGCAATCGCGCATAAAGGCTTTTCGCGGGTTCATCCTCCGTACTAGTGCGTTCGCCCGGCAACACCACGGGGATCGGCACCCATAACAGCGTCGGTTTCACGCCGGTTTGCAGACTTTTCACCAGCATCGTGACCGAACGCCGCATTGTTTCTTCAACATCTATATGGGGCGCAGTGCGGTAAGTCGAAAACATATCAATCGCATCAATGATTTGCTGCGACACGTTACCGTGCAAATCGTAGCTCACGCTGATGGGGCAGTCTGCACCTGCGACTGCACGCGCGGCGGCTATCCAGTCGCCTTCGGCATCTTCCATGCCTTCCACATACATCGCACCGTGCATCGCTAAATAGATGCCGTCGTACGGTTTTTGCGCTTCCAAACCTGCCAGCATTTCGGCTTTGAAAGCCTCATAAGTGGCGCGGGAAACGGGTCCACCGGCAATAGCGCGGGCATGCACGGTGGGCAGAAAAGTAGCCGGATAATCTTTTAAAAATTCAAAATACGAGGCGGCCAACAGCGCGTCACCACGCACCACGCGAAAATCTTTTTCTTCATTAAGAACAGGATTATAGGTGCTGCATTCTATGTGGATACCGCCTACTGCAATACGCATGATTACCTCAACGAAAGTTCAGGGCCATCCAGAAAACGGTGGGCAGCAATACTCGCCGCAGCGCGCACCCAGGTCTCTTCATCGATGGCAAAAGTTTTCACCGGCGTTAGGCCAGCAAATCCGGGCAAGACGTTGTTTTCAATCGATTGTTGCACCACCGTGCCAAGCAGTCCGTCAAAGGCGGCGGGCTGGTGGGCAATTAAAATCAGGCTGGGGTCGATAATCTGGATTAAATGCGCAATCGCTAAACCCAACGCCGACCCGGCACGATGCAAAATTCTTATCGCCGCCGCCGAGCCGCCTACGGCCAGCTGTTCCAGCGCGAGTAAATTATCTATTTCCAGGCCCTCTTCACGCGCCATATCCGTAATGGCGTTGAGCGAGGCAAGGGTGTCGAGGCAGCCACGTTTGCCGCAGCGGCAGGGCGTGCCGTTTAATTCCATCGTGCAGTGCGCGATTTCGCCCGCACCACCGTGCAGGCCGCGATGCAGTTTTCCGGCGATAAACGAGGCGCTGCCGATACCCGCGCCGTGGCTCACCAGCGTGAAGGTTTCCAGCTCTTTTGCCTGTCCGAAACGTTTTTCACTGACCGCCAGCGCTTTGGCATCGTTTTCAATAAATACGTCGATGCCGGTGGCCTCTGTCACCAGCTCGGCCAGGGGCACGTTTCGCCAGCCCAATAGCGCCGACTGTACGCAAATCGCCTGATTTTCATCGATAAAACCTGAAAGCGTGACGCCCATGCCCTGCACATTTGCGTTGGCGTGTGGATGTTCACGCAGCAGCTCGGGCAAAGTCCTGGCAATATTTTCGGCCAACAATTGGGGATCACGGCTCAGCGCGCCCATTTCAAACTCTGCGCGGGCCAAAATATCGCCGTCTAGATTGATAAGCGCCAGCTGCGCGGGATCCTGCAACAGCGAAACGCCAATAAAATAGGCGCCTTCCGCGCGCAGCAGCAGCTTCACGGCGGGCCTGCCCTGCCCCGTTCCGTTAACCGTCGACGCTTCCCGCAGATATCCGGCCTCCAGCATCTCGCGAATAATTCCGCTCATTGCCGCCTTGCTGAGGCCACAGCGCTGTGCCAATTCGGTGCGGCTTAAGCCACCAGCGGCACTGATCGCACTGAGAATTTGTCGCTGTAGCGAAGTTAGCATTCTGTTTTCTGACTCTCATTTTTAGCTCATCTGCCTTGACATTAAACACCTAAAATGAATATATCAAGGTTAATTAGTTCACAAATTTAACTAAAGAATCATACATAAGCATTTCATATGAAATAAACATCATGACTTTGTAGAGAATGTCTCAAAGGCAATTTTCGCCTCTCCCCTTGGCAAGGAAAATCTATGACAGGTTTCAATACTCTAGGCACTCCGCGTCGTTTAACGCTGCTCGGCTGCGCGCTTTTTGCCGCTCTCGCTTCTCCTTTGCAGGCCGCCACGCTTACGGTGATGCAAAATGAAGCGCCCCGCAGCATGGATCCGGGTAATCAAACCGCCACTTTTACCGCGACGGTGCTGGATCCGATGTATGAAGGATTGCTGAAGATGTCACCCGAGCTGAAGCTGGAGCCGGCGCTCGCCACGGCCTGGAGCAGCGACGCCAGCGGATTGGTGTGGACCTTTACCTTGCGCAGCGGCGTCACGTTTCACGATGGCACGCCGTTTAATGCCGATGCCGTGGTTGCCAACTTTGCCCGCCATCTGGATGTAAAACGCGGGCTTGCGGCCAGCGGACGATTACGCACTTTTATCGACAGCGTCAGTAAAGTCGATGACAACAAAGTGGTATTCAAGCTCAAAAAACCTTATCCCGCGTTTCTAAATCTGCTGACCACCGGCGCATGTTTAATGGTGAGTCCGACGGCGGACAAGGCCGGTACGCTTGACAGCAAGGCGGTCGGCACCGGCCCGTATGAAATGGCGCAATACAAAAGCGGCGAGTTCGTACTGGAACAGAAAAACCCTCATTACTGGGGCAAATCCGCCGGCCCGGATGACATAAAATGGACGTGGAGCGCGGAATCCTCCGTGATGAATATGGCGCTTCAGGCCGGTGAAGCCGACGTTATCAATCCTGTGCCGCCGCAGTTTGCTCGCGTATTGAAAAACAATCCGAAATTCCAGCTGCACGAAAGCCCGGGCGCGTCCGTTTTCTGGGTGGCGCTCAACACTCAGCTCAAGCCATTGGATGACGTGCGCGTGCGTCAGGCGCTTAACTTCGCGACCGACCGCGACGGATTAGTGCGGGCGATCATGTCCGGTTTCGCCACGCCAGCCAACTCGCCGCTCGCGCCTATCACGCCGGGATACGACAAAACGCTCAACCCTTATCCGCTCAATCTCGACAAGGCAAAAGCGCTGCTGAAAGAGGCCGGTTACGCCGACGGTTTCACCATGTCGATCGCCGTGCAGGGCGCTGATGCGCGCATTGGTCAGGTTCTGCAAAGCATGTGGGCCAAGATTGGCGTCAAACTTGACGTTCGCCAGATGGAAAGCGGCGTGTGGACCAAAGCCGCCTTCGCCGACGCGGCCGGTAAAAAAGCCGATGCAACAGGCGCGGTGCTGGCTTCGTGGTCATCCGGCGTAAACGGCGCGGATCTCCAATTGCGCCCGCTTTACTACAGCGGCAGCTTTGCACCGACCGGGGCCAATCTCGGCTTCTTTAGCGATGCCAAACTCGATAAATTGCTCGACGATGCCGCCTCGACGCTCGACGTCAACGCGCGTAATCAGCTTTACGTGCAGGCGCAGCAGGAGATTAACCTTCAGGCGCCGCAGGTGTTGCTCTACTATCAGAACGACCTTTACGCCACCGGTGCCAACGTCTCGAATGTCTGGATGATCCCGGGCGGTAACGTCATCGTCAAAGACGCGCATAAAAGCTAGGACGTGCCATGAAAGCCTATCTCGCCAAAAAACTGCTGGCTTTTCCGGTGATCCTCATCGGCGTGTCGCTCCTGATTTTTGTGTCGATCCGCGCGCTGCCGGGCGATCCTGCGCGCATGATGGCCGGACCGGAGGCCACGCAGGAAGCGGTCGATCATATGCGCACGCGCCTCGGCCTCGATTTGCCGATCGCCGTGCAGTACGGCCATTTTGCCCGCGATATTTTGCACGGTAATCTCGGGCTTTCATTGCAATCACAGCAGCCGGTGACGCAGGAGATTGGCGAGCGACTGCCCTACACGCTGGCGCTGGCGGTGCTGGCCTATTTTCTGGCTATCGTAATTGGCGTGCCAGCGGGCATGGTGGGCGCGGTTTATCGCAATCGCTGGCCGGATTACGGCGTCATGCTGCTGGCCATTGCCGGTGCCTCGATAGCGAATTTCTGGCTGGGGCTGATGGCGATGAACACCTTTTCGGTGCAGCTCGGCTGGTTGCCTTTGCTCGGCGCAACCTCCTGGAAAAGCTACATTTTACCCTCCATTACGCTGGCGGTGCTGCCGATGGCGGTGATGGCGCGCATGACCCGCTCGAGCATGCTCGACGTGCTGTCGGAGGATTATATCCGCACCGCGCGCGCCAAAGGGCTGTCGGCGATGCGCATCTATTGCAGCCACGCGTTTCGCAACGCGCTGATCCCGATTGTGACTATTGTCGCGCTTAACTTTGGCAGTCTGGTCGGCGGCGCGGTGGTCACCGAATCCGTGTTCAACTGGCCCGGAATTGGCCGGCTGCTGGTAGATTCGGTGCGCTATCGCGACTATCCGGTGATTCAGGGCGTTGCGCTGGTGGCCGTCTGCGGCGTGGTCATCATGAACCTGCTGGGCGAACTGATGATCGCCCTGCTCAATCCCAAAATAAGGTTTGATTGATGAGCGCAGTCACTGCTGTCGAAACGAAAAGAAAAAGCCGCAGTCAGCTGTTTTTGCGCTGGTTATGGCGTCATCCGGCCATCACTTTTGGCGGCGCGCTGGTGGCCGCTATCGTGCTACTCGGCCTGTTCGCCCCCTTTATTACTCATTATTCGCCTTACACACAGGATTTGATCGACACCCTGCTACCGCCGTCTGCCGATCACCTTTTTGGAACCGATGACTATGGCCGCGACATCTTTGCCCGCGTGATTTATGGCGCGCGGATATCCATTATCGAGGTGGTGCTTTCAGTCGGGTTGGCGATGATCATCGGCATTCCTCTGGGTGTGCTGTCTGGCATGGCGGGACGCTATATTGACTTGATTATCATGTGGTTGATGGACATGCTGTTTGCCTTTCCGGGCATCGTGCTGGCTATTTTGGTGGTCAGTATTCTTGGCGGCGGACTGATTAATTTACTGATTGCCATCTCGCTGTTTGCGATTCCGGTTTATGCGCGACTGAGCCGTAATCTGACGCTCGGCCTGAAACGCATGGAATACGTCGAAGCCGCGCAGGCGCTGGGCCTGTCATGGTATCGCATCGTGGTTCATTATATTCTACGCAACGCCATCGGGCCGATTATAGTCCAGTCAACGCTGACCGCCGGTACTGTCATTCTTGCCGCCGCCAGCCTCTCTTTTCTTGGGTTGGGCGTACAGCCGCCGCTGCCGGAATGGGGTACAATGATGAGCGATGGTCGAAACTTTCTCGGCATAAATATTTATCTCTCGCTGTTCCCCGGTCTGGCTATCATGCTGACCGTGCTAGGATTTAACGTCTTGGGCGACGGGTTACGCGACTTACTGGACAAGCGTTCATGATGGTTAATACAGGCACGGTGGTATTTTGTGCCGATATCGGTGGTTCATTTATCAAGTTTGGAATTTCGCGTCAGCAGGGTGAAGTCACCGTGCTGGCTAAAGTCGCGACGCCTACCCAATCCTGGGACGAATTTGTGCTCGCGCTGCAAATGTTGCTGACCGAGCACGGCAGCGACGTGCCTGAAGATACGCCGCTGGCGATTTCAACCGCCGGACTGGTGTCGCCGCAAAGTGGTGAGGTGATGGCCAGCAATATTCCGTGTTTTGCCGAACACAATCTTGCCGCCGAATTGACTCAGCAGCTTAAGCGCAGGGTCAGCGTCGCCAATGACGCCGACTGTTTTGCCTTGGCCGAAGCGCACGTCGGCGAAGCGATGGGCATGCCGGTAGTGATTGGCATTATTCTCGGCACGGGCGTGGGCGGCGGCGTGGTATTTAACGGCCAGCTGGTGCGCGGACACGGCGGCGTGACCGGCGAATGGGGTCATGGCGCAATCACTCGCACCGAACTGGTTATCGATAACGAATTAGTCAAGATCCCGCGCCTGCCCTGCGGCTGCGGACAGGTCGGATGCCTGGATATGCTTGGCGGCGCGCGCGGAATCGAGCGTTTACATTTCGAACTCCACCAGCAAACGCTCGACAGCTTTGAGATAATTAGCGGCTGGGAAGAAGGCAACGTGCAGGCCGCACAGACCTTCAAAGCGTGGGTGATGCTGGTCGGCGAGCCGCTGGCGCTGATGGTGAATATTCTCGGCCCCACAAAAGTCGTCGTCGGCGGCGGCCTTGCTACAGTCGTTCCGCTCATCGCCGCCCTCGACCAGCAGGTTCGCGGCGCAACGTTGCACAACTACCCTTCTCCCCTGATCGTCCCCGGCAAATACGCCACCCAAGGCGGCCTCGTCGGCGCATCCGTATTGGGCCGCCAGCGCTGATTACAAGAGTCACAATTTCCTTGCAAGGCTGACTGCCTTTATTACTTCAAATCATAAAAGCAGTCGGCATCGAGGGTGATGGAGGCGATTTTCTGTACCGGGCCGCGCATGTTGACCATGAAATCACCCGAGAATGAGATGGCGAGTTGGCCGCCGGGCATGGTGACGGTGACATTGTCGTCAACAAGTCCGAGTTTGCGCATTGCACTGGCGGCGGCGCAGCTGCTGCTTCCCGAAGCCAGCGTGTAACCCGCGCCGCGCTCCCAAATGCCGATGCTGATATTGGCGCGGTCAATCACTTCAACGAACTGCACGTTAGTGCGCTTCGGGAAAATCGCCAGCGTTTCTATCTCTGGCCCGAGCTGATGCACCAGCGGCAAATCGAGTTTTTCAACGCGCACAACACAGTGCGGATTGCCCATCGACACCAGCGTCACGTTAAGTTCATGACCGCCAACCACTAGCGGCTGGTCGAGCATCTCCTCGCCTTCCACATGTGCGGGCAAGGCCGACGGCGTAAATTTTGCCTGCCCCATATCGACAATAATCTGGTGCGCGCCGTCGGTCACTTCGCAGCTAACCTGTCCGCCGAGCGTGTTTACCAGAAAAGGCGCATGACCGACGCGTTTGATATCAAACAGGTAGCGAGCATAAATTCGCAGGCCGTTTCCGCTTTTTTCCGCTTCGGAACCATCAGGATTAATGATACGAACGCGTGGAACCTCTTCGTCGTCAATATCAATCAGCAAGCCATCGGAGCCAATGCCATAATTTCTGTCGCAAATGCGGCTGATCTGCTCAAGAGTAAACTGCGCCGCGACGCTTTGATGACAAACCAGATAGTCGTTACCCAAGCCATGATAACGGTGAAAAAGTGATGAGTTCATAATACGTTTCGCTCATTGTTAAGGTGTTTTTCAGAGATAAAAAGAGAATACACCAAGGTTTCGACAGGAGGTAGCGGCGCCCGTTTTACGGTTTATTCTATTAACGCCACACGGCTATAAGATTAAAAAAGTTGAAAATCTTGCCCAAGATCAATGAAAAGTTGAATGCCCTTAACATTATTTGCACATCTTAGCTTATAGGCGTACACATGATAGCAGCTCACGTAACCGTAGAAAGCACGAATAACCCTACGATTACGCGCAGCCTCCTGAATGAAAAACACAATACACTCATGAGGATAGCGATATGTCTACAAATGGAAAAGTTGCGCTGGTTACCGGTGCGGGTCAGGGAATTGGTCGAGCCATTGCATTGCGTTTAGCCAAAGACGGATTTGCCGTCGCGGTCGTCGATTTCAATGCTGAAACGGCAAGGAAAGTCGCGGAAGAGATTAATCAGTCGGGCGGAAAGGCCATCGCACAGGTTGCCGACGTGTCGGATAGGGATCAGGTTTTCTCCGCCGTCGACGCGGCCAAACAACAGCTGGGCGGCTTTGATGTGATTATCAATAATGCCGGCATTGCGCCAACCACGCTCATCGAAGACATCACCCCCGAGATTGTCGATAAAGTCTACAATATCAACGTCAAAGGCGTTATCTGGGGCATTCAGGCCGCCGTTAAAGCCTTTAAATCCTTGGGTCACGGCGGCAAAATCATCAATGCGTGTTCCCAAGCAGGCCACGTAGGTAATCCGGAACTCGCTGTCTACAGCTCCAGCAAATTTGCCGTGCGTGGGCTGACCCAAACCGCCGCGCGCGACCTGGCTTCGCTGGGCGTCACCGTCAACGCTTACTGTCCCGGCATTGTCAAAACGCCGATGTGGGAAGAGATTGATCGTCAGGTTTCTGCCGCTGCGGGTAAACCGGTAGGTTATGGCACGCAGGAATTTGCCAAAAATATCACCTTGAAACGCCTTTCCGAACCCGAAGACGTCGCCTCGTGCGTCTCTTACCTCGCCAGCTCAGACTCAGATTATATGACAGGCCAATCTTTGCTGATCGACGGCGGTATGGTCTTCAACTAACGTTGAAATTGACCCATTCTGGGCTTTAACGTGTTTAGTCTCTAACAAAAGGTAAGTTGGCAACGCGTTTAACTGATTTTCTCGCGTTGACCTGACATCGTGTTCCTAGCCCGCAGCCCTCACCGGTTGGCGGGCTTTATTTGGCTTGTAAAATTGTTTGGCTTATAAAAACAGTACACGCTGTTTTTGAAAACCGGCCTGATTGAATGTCTCTTATAAAGCGCACAGTTAACTGATTAAAAAAGGTGAAACTTGAAAAGTTGCGCGCAATAAGGCTACACTGCCAAAGTGAATTTTGTGACGGGGATCGATTAAAACCCGCAATGATTGAGAAGAAGTGTTGGGATTCTGTAAGTATCGGACATTACTAAAGATACTATCAGGAAATTCTGAATAATTTGGTCAAGGCGATAATGTTTTTGAGTAACAAATACTCATAGAATTATTACCTGGACTTAATGACGTTTTTATTTTGGGAGTATCATTTTGTGAACAAAAATATGGTGAAAAATATATTATCGCTCTTTATGATTCAGGGTGCTGGATATATTTTACCCCTCATCACGCTCCCCTATCTGGTCAGAGTCCTTGGACCAAGCCAATACGGTATTCTCGGCTTCTCTTTTGCGTTTGTTCAATACTTTACGCTGATCGTTCAGTACGGTTTCGACCTCTCCGCCACCAATAAAATCGCCATTAACAAAGATAACAAGACCTTGGTCAGTCAGGTTTTTTGGGGCGTGCTGTTCTGTAAAACCGTATTGATTGTGTTGAGCGCCATTGCGATGTTTATCATCGTGCAGTTTATTCCCAGTATTAAAGAATACGCTACGGTCATTGTGGTTTCTTATACCTCGGTTATCGGTGCTGCTTATTTACCCGGCTGGCTGTTTCAAGGCATGGAAAAAATGGGCTGGATGGCGATTTCCAATATTGTCGCCAAAGTCGTTACTCTGCCATTTATATTTATTCTCGTGCATTCGCCTGCCGATACCTGGATTGTCGCCCTCGTTACGGGTATGGGATTCATTTTAGGTTCACTGTTCAGTTTTTATATGATCTATCGCGAAAAATGGATTGAATGGAGTCTGCCAAGTTACCCGCAAATAAAAGAGATGATCCACGACGGCCGCTATATTTTCCTGTCAAATATTGCCGGCAGCGTTTATGTCAACAGTATTCCCGTATTCCTCGGCTTTGCCGCCGGTCCGGTAACGGTCGGTATTTATGTTGCGGCAGACAAGATTCGTATGGCGATTCAAGGCCTGATGGGTCCTGTAACGCAGGTGTTTTATCCGCGAATCAGTTCAGTAATGGCGACCAATAAAGAGCAAGGCTTCAAGATGATCCGCAAGCTGCTCTACGGACAAAACGCCATCGTGCTGGCGATTTCGCTGCTGCTGATGGGCTTTGCTCACGAAATTATTACCGTATTTTATGGCCCGACCTATCTTCCTTCCGTGCCGGTTCTGATGATTCTGGCTCCGATGATTTTCTGTATTAGCGTGAGCACCGTGCTCGGCGTTCAGGGTATGTTAATCATTGGCATGAAAAAGGAATTCAGCCAAATACTCTGGTTTGGTGCGGTGCTGAATACCGTGGTTATCTTCCCGCTTATCTGGCTGTCGGGCGCAAGCGGTGCCGCTATTTCCGTGCTCGCTACCGAAGCCATCGTCGCGCTGTTGATTATATATAAAACCAAATCCATATGGAGACGTTCTTAAATGTCGAGTGAACAAGCTAGCGCCCCGTTAACACCTCTGGCTGGCGTAGTGGTTTGGTTTAATCCAACGGCGATAGAAGTCGAGAATATAAAATCTTATTTAGATTTTGTGCAAAACCTGTACGTGGTAGATAACTCCGCGGGGGATAATTCCTCGTTACTGGCCGAGTTGGACCAGCAAACCGGTAAAGTTGTTTATATCGCCAACCGCGATAACCTCGGTATTGCTACGGCGCTAAATAAAGGTTGCCAGCGGGCGTTGGAGAAAGGTTATCAGTGGATCCTAACCATGGACCAAGACTCCAGCTTTAATTCGCAGGCGATGACCACCTTTATCGCAGAGTTTGAAAGCAAGCGCCTAGAAGACCCGTCTATTGCCGTCTTTACGCCGCTCACTAATGAAGAACAGGCGCCAGGATATTCTTTAAGGGTAATAACCTCGGGCAATTTGCTGAGCCTCGACGCTTATAAAAAAATCGGTGGCTTCGATGACGAGCTCTTTATCGACGAGGTAGACCACGACCTTTGCTATAAGGTGACGCAAAACGGCTACAAGATTTTCAGCTTTGCCAACGTCCATATGGAACACAAGCTGGGAAATACGCAGCTTCATCCTTATCTTTTCAAACGCGCCATGTGGGTGATGCATCACGGCGCGGTGAGAAAATATTATATTGTTCGCAACCGCCTGATAATGCGCGATCGCTTTCCGGAATTCACGCAGGATTACGATAAGTTCAATAAACAGCTGCTGATTGGCGTGATCTTCTTCGAAAAACAGAAGCTGCTGAAACTGCGCTACATGTTTAAAGGTTACCGCGACTATAGAAAAAAACGTCTGGGGAAAATGCGTTAAACGCGGGCTCTCACTGATCTCCAGACTGTTTTCCATGCTGATGTCCCCACTGCTGCACCCTACTCCACGCGCAGCGGCGACATTAAATTAAGCAGGTGCTGAGCCGCCTTTCCCTGGGCGGTTCGTCGCCACGCCAGCGCGATTTGGGTGGTGATTCGCTGATTGGCTAACGGCAGACAACAGACGTTGGCGACGTCGATTCTCCCCAAAGATGCGGGCACCAGCGCATAGCCAAAACCGGTCGCCACCATGCTTAAGGACGAGGCAATTTGCGGACATTGCTGGCCCAATTTCGGCGTAAATCCGGCCTCTTCGCAGGCGGCAATCACGGCATCGTGCAGGCCCGGAGACAGTTCGCGCGGAAAAGTAATCAGCGTTTCATGTTGTAATTCAGCCAGCGACACACTCTCGCCGCGACTCAGCGGATGCATTTTCGGCAGCGCCACCACCATCTCTTCGTCATCAATCACCCGCACGTTAAAATCTTTGCTGCGCTCGCACGGCAGGCGCACAAACGCCAAATCAATCACGCCTTCACTCAGCGCCGTCATTAATCCAGACATATCGCGCTCCTGCGGCTCCAGCGTCACGCCGGGATATTTGTCGCGATAACGATGCAACAACGAGAAAACTTGCGGATTAAACGCCGACGAACTGGCAAAGCCAATACGTAAGAATCCTTGCATGCCGCGCGCCACGCTGCGGGTGCGCTCGAGGGCTGCGTCAGACAATTTGAGAATGATTAACGCGTCTTCATAAAGCACCTTGCCGGCTTCCGTAAGCTCGACGCCTCGTGTTAATCGCTTGAGCAACGACGTGCCCACTTCATGCTCAAGCCGTTGTATTTGCTGGCTCAGTGGAGGTTGTGAAATCCCTAGTCTTTCTGCGGCGCGGGTGAAATTTGCCGTTTCGGCGACGGCAACGAAATAGCGCAGATGGCGAAGTTCCATATCAAAAACGTCTCAAAGTAAACATTCTTTAATATTGGAACCTTAAGGCAAATAGCGTCAACCTTAAGTTAATCTAATTAATGTTGCTGGATATTCCGGAGCGCCAAAATGACCCCTCTTTCTGTTTCCGTTCCCAATGTGCTTTACCAAACTTCGCTAATGAGCGCCCTGCTCAGCGGCGTTTACGAGGGCGAAACCACCATGGCGCAGCTGCGCGAGCATGGTGATTTCGGTATCGGGACTTTTAATAAACTCGACGGCGAGCTGATCGCCTTTGACGGCAATATCTTTCAATTACGCGGCGACGGCACCGCGCGCCGCGCCAATCCGCAGCAGCAAACGCCGTTCGCCACCATGACATTCTTTAATCCGACGAATGAATATCGCATCGAGCGTCCTCACACTCGCGAGGAGCTGCATCAGGTGATCGATAACGTCGTCGCCAGCCAAAACGCCTTCTGCGCCATGCGCATTAACGGCAAATTCAGCCGCGTGGATACGCGCACCGTGCCTGAACAAGAGCGCCCGTACAAGCCGATGCTTGAAGCGGTAAAAGAGCAGCCGACCTTCCATTTCGACAATATTGAAGGTGTTTTGATTGGCTTCTTAACGCCGGAATATATGCAGGGCATCAATGTGGCGGGTTACCACGAGCATTTTATCAATGATGCGCGCTGTAGCGGCGGCCACGTGCTGGATTATCAAGTTGACCACGGCACGCTGACGTTCGGCACCGTCGAAAAACTGATGATTGATTTTCCGCATGACAAAGATTTCCTGCGCGCCGACCTGTCGCCCGAGAATTTGCAGGAAGCCATCCGCGCCGTAGAAAGCTAACAGCCGCCGTTTAGGGAGCAGCAAAATGAACAATTCAGACCACACCGACAACCAAAAAAATGAATGGACCTGCGGCGCAGATCTCGTCGTTGCGCAGCTTGAAGCGCAGGGCGTGAAACACGTTTTCGGCATTCCAGGGGCCAAAATTGACCGCGTTTTCGACTCGTTGGTCGATTCAAAAATCGAAACCGTCGTGGTGCGCCACGAGGCCAACGCCGCCTTTATGGCTGGCGCGGTTGGCAGGCTGACCGGAAAAGCGGGCGTCGCGCTAGTCACCTCCGGACCCGGCTGTTCGAACCTCATTACCGGCGTTGCTACCGCCAATTCCGAGGGTGACCCGATGGTCGCGTTAGGCGGTGCCGTTAAACGAGCGGACCATTTAAAACAGGTTCACCAGACTATGGACACGGTTTCAATGTTTCGTCCGGTGACCAAGTATTCGGCGGAAGTAACCTCCTCTTCCGCGCTGGCCGAAGTGGTCGCCAACGGATTTCGCGCCGCGGAATTCGGCAGACCGGGTGCCTCTTTTATCAGCCTGCCGATGGACCTGATTAATAAGCCAACCCGTGGCAAGCTGCTGACCTCTTATTCGCCGACGCTCGGCAGCGCGCCACACGGCGCAATTTTGCAGGTGTCGCGGATGTTGCAACAGGCGAAAAATCCGGTGCTGCTGCTGGGGTTGATGGCGAGCCAGCCGCGCAATGCCGAGGCGATTCGTCGGCTATTGAAGAAGAGTAATTTGCCGGTGACCAGCACCTATCAGGCGGCGGGCGTGATCGACCAAAGCGCGTTTCATCGCTTCGCGGGCCGTGTAGGATTATTTAACAATCAGGCTGGCGATCGCCTGCTGCGCAACGCCGACTTAGTGATCACTATCGGCTACAGCCCGGTGGAGTATGAGCCGGAGAAATGGAGCAACGGCACGGCCGAGCTGGTGCATATTGATGTCACGCCAGCCGAAACTGACAGCCATTACCAGCCAGAGATTGAACTGGTGGGCGATATCGCCGACACCCTCGACCTGCTTAACGACCAAATCGCCGAGCAAATCGTGCTGAGCCCTGCGGCTATCGACATCCTCGAAGAGCGCCGTTTACAGCGCCAACTGCTGGACCAGAAAGGCCGCAGCCTCAATCAGTTCGCCATTCACCCGCTGCGGTTAGTGCGCGCGATGCAGGATATCGTCAACAGCGACGTGACACTTTGCGTCGACATGGGCAGTTTTCACATCTGGATCGCCCGCTATCTGTACAGTTTCCGCGCGCGTCAGGTGCTCATTTCCAACGGCCAGCAGACGATGGGCGTGGCGCTGCCGTGGGCAATCGGCGCGGCATTGGTAGATCCGGGTAAAAAAGTGGTCTCGGTTTCAGGCGATGGCGGTTTTATGCAGTCGAGCATGGAGCTGGAAACCGCGGTCAGGCTTGGCGTCAACCTGCTGCATATCATCTGGGTCGATGAGGCCTACAACATGGTGGCGATTCAGGAGCAGCAGAAATATCAGCGTACTTCAGGCATCCAGTTTGGCCCTATAGATTTCAAAGCCTATGCCGACGCCTTTGGCGCGAAAGGTTTTGCGGTCACCTCGGCCGATTCGCTGGAACGCACGCTCCACGCCGCCATGGACGTTCAGGGCGTGTCAGTGGTCGCCATTCCGGTCGATTACAGCGACAACGCCCTGCTAATGAGCCAGCTGAATATGAATGAAATATTTTAAGGGACCATTTTAAATAACGAGATTGAAATCTGGAATACCGGCCTCTTCTCTCAACGATCTACTCAGTGAAGGGGCCGATTTGGTGTTGGCGAAATATCATCCTCAGCTGGCGCGATGACAGCGCACCGCCGCGCCTGAAAGATTGACCCGCAAATCTTGCGGCAGCTCACAGCCATTGCCGGCGTACGGGCAGCGTTCGCGGAAAAAACAGCCCTGCGGCAAGTTTCGGTTGCTCGGTAGTTCGCCTTTTCTGTCCTCCTGTCCGTCATCCAGCGAACGTCCCGCTTTGGGCACCGAATCGAGCAGCAAACGGGTATACGGATGCTGAGGATGTGTCAGCACTTTTTCTGCCGGACCCAGCTCGACGATTTGTCCGAGATACATCACCGCAACGCGATCACTCATGTGCCGCACCACGGAAACATTGTGAGAAATCAGCACGTAAGTCAGATTGCGTTCGCGCTGAAGCCGCACCAGCAGATTGAGAATTTGCGCCTGAACCGAAATATCCAGCGCCGAGGTCGGCTCGTCGAGCACGATAATATCCGGCTCTGACGACAATGCGCGGGCAATCGAAATTCTTTGCCGCTGTCCGCCGGAAAACTCGTGCGGCAGGCGATCAAGATATTCCTTGCGGATCCCGACCTGCTCCGCCAATTTTTCGGCCAACGCACGGCGCTCGCTGACCGGATTATGTTTTTGCACATACACCGGCTCAGTGATAATTCGCCAAATCGGCAGGCGCGGATCCAGCGAAGACTGAGGATCCTGAAACACCATCTGCATGCCGGATCCGAACCACGATCGGTCAGATCGCGCGCGCAGCAACTCTCCGCTGCTCGGCTTTTGCAGGCCCATCAATAGCTGCGCCAGCGTACTTTTTCCACAGCCAGACTCGCCGACAATGCCCAGCGTTTCGCCGCGCATGATATTGAGATCCAGCCCGTTTAAGGCGTGAACATAGCCTTTCGGCTTGCCGAGCCAGTTATATTGCGCAGCAAAACGCACTCGAATATCTTGAAGTTCAATTAACGCATCGACATTCATCTCAGCGGCTCCTGAGTCATTTCTGCGGCTTCGCGTTGCGGATGCCAACATGCAACCTGTTGTTGCGAATGAATATAAAGCGACTCGACAGTTAGAGGCGACAACGCGGGCGACTGCTGACACTGCGCGTCGCCGTGGGTGCAGCGTCCGCGAAACGCACAGCCGGTAGGCAGTTTTGCCAGATTAGGCACCGTGCCCGCAATCGCTTTCAGTTCGCTGCGCGGCTCGCCGTTTTCGGGCGCGGCCTGCATCAAACCAATTGAATACGGGTGCGCCGGATGGGCAATGACCTCCTCGGTCGCGCCGCTTTCGATGACGTTACCGGCGTACATCACGTAAACGCGGTCGCAAAGTTGCGAAACCACCGCCATATCGTGCGTGATAAACAGCACCGCCGTGCCGCTAGAACGCGCTTTGCGGCGCAGCAGCCGTAATACCTGTCGCTGCACGGTGACGTCGAGCGCGGTAGTCGGTTCGTCGGCAATAATCAGCTCGGGCTCGCAGGAAAAAGCCATGGCAATCAACACTCTCTGGCGCATACCGCCTGAAAGCTCAAACGGATAACGCTGCATCACCTGCGCCGCATCGCCGATTTGCATCTCTTCCAGCAGGTTTTGCGCCTTTTTCTCGGCCTCTTTTTGACTGATTTTTTGATGCAATCGGATCACTTCACACATCTGTCGGCCAATTTTTCGGGTCGGATTCAGCGCATTCATCGGCTCCTGAAAAATCATTGCAACCCGCGCGCCGCGCAGCGTTCGCATCTGTTTGTCGCTGGCGTTGACGACGTCGGTGCCGAGCAGGCGCAGCGCGCCGGATTTAATAATAAAACTGTCGTCGGGCAGCAGGCGCATCGCCATCATCGCCGTCACGGATTTTCCCGAGCCTGATTCTCCCACCACGCCAACAATTTCACCCGCGTTGACCCGTAGCGACACGTCATTCAGGGCGCTAATTTCACCGCCATAAACCGGAAACGCCAGCCGCAGCCCTTCTATTTCCAGCACCGGCCGATTGTGTTGTTCAGTCATCATAATGGTTAGCGCCCTCGGCTTTTTGGATCAAGCAGGTCACGCAACCCGTCACCAAACAGGTTGAAACCCGTCGCGGTAATCAGGATTGCCATGCCCGGAAAGGCGGAATACCACCACTGATCCAGAATATAGTTACGCCCGTTGGAGACCATCGCGCCCCATTCGGCGGTAGGCTGCTGCGCGCCGAGGCCGATAAAGCCCAGCGTGGCGGCCATCAAAATCGAGGTGCCGATATCCAGCGACGCCTGCACCACCAGCGGCGGCAACACGTTTCGTAAAACGTGCCAGGTGATCAGGTGCCAGCGCGACGCACCAAAGGTTCGCGTTGCCTGCATGTAAGCCTGATGGCGCAGCATTAAAGTCTGGCCGCGCGCCAGCCGCACATAAAACGGGATGCGCACAATCGCGATCGCCAGCATGGCATTAAACAGGCTAGGTCCAAGCGCGGCGGCCAGCGCCATGGTTAATACCAGCGACGGCACGGAGAGCATGATATCCATGCAGCGCATGATCAGCGCGTCAACAATGCCGCCCATCACGCCCGAAAAACAGCCCAGCATCGAGCCGATGCTGCCCGCCAGAATCACCACCGCCAGCCCCGCCGCCACCGATTGCTGGCTGCCCATTAACACCCGGCTAAACAGGTCGCGCCCAACTTCATCGGTGCCGAACCAGTGGCTGCTTGAAGGCGCCTGTAGACGCGCGGTGAGATCAATGGCGTTGGGATCGTGAGGCACCAACCACGGCGAAAAAAGCATTAAAAACAGGACGATCAGCATGATCGCCAAGCCAAAAACGGTCAGCGGACTGCGGCCCAGCTGGTGCGCCGTCTTGCGCCACGAGGCGAAACGCGGTTTAACTTCCGGCGGCACGATATCGGCGCGATGATTGTCGACGCCCGGTTCAATCAATGACATTTTCACCCCACTCTGCCAATACGCGGGTCAATCCACACGTAGAGTAAATCCACCAGCAGGTTCACCAACACGTAGGCGAAAGAGACCACCACGGCGAAGCCCATAACGGCTGGGAAATCAAGCGCCTGAATCGAGCTGACCACGTATGCTCCCATTCCCGGCCAGGCAAAGACGGTCTCGGTAAGCACTGCGCCATACAGCAAATCGCCCATCGCCAGCCCTAAAACGGTCACCGACGGAATCAGCGCATTCGGCAGCGCGTGAGACAAAATCACCCGCCATTTCGACAGCCCGTTGGCCCGCGCGGTACGAATATAGTCTTCGCCCATCTGCTCCAGCATGGCCGAACGAATCTGCCGCGCCACCACGCCCATGTGAACAAAAGCCAGCGTCAGCGCAGGCAGCAGCAGGTGTTGCAAGCTGTTCCACAGCGCCTCGTGATTGCCGGTCAGCAGCGAATCAAGAACATAAAATCCGGTAATTGAGGTCGGCGGATCCAGCCAGTCATCCAGCCTTCCACCGCCCGGCAGCAGGTTTAAATGACCGTAAAACAGGATGATAACTCCAAGACCCAGCCAAAAAGCGGGGGTCGAGATGCCGATAACTGACAGCATGCGCACGATGTGGTCGGGAAATTTGTTGCGATAAACCGCCGACAGCACGCCAAGCGGCACGCCGAAGAGAATCGCCAGCAGCAGCGCGCTAAACGCCAGCTCCAGCGTTGCCGGGAAAAACGCCCGCAGATCTTCCAGCACCGGACGGCCAGTACGAATCGAGGTGCCAAGATTGCCGTGCAGCAGATCCACCACATAGCGATAAAATTGTACGTACAGCGGCTGATCGAGACCGAGCTGCTGGCGCATGTGTTGCACCATCTCGTTGCTGGCGCGATCGCCGGCCAGCAGTCTTGCAGGGTCGCCCGGAATCAGGTGCGAGATGATAAAAGTGATCACGCAGACCCCTATCATCACCAGCACCAATCCCCAGCAACGCTGGCGAATAAGGGTCCAGAAAGTCATCGTTAGCCTCTGAAAATCATCGTTACCCCAAACGAGGCACCGAAAACGGGATTTCGGTGCCGTGAGTGACTTACCTTCCTAAATTACTTCCATAACTCGCCTTTTAAAAATAACTATTTCAAATTAGTGAGTTAGCAACAGGTTTCTACTCTTTATGCATCTGCGCGACGTTAAATACCTGCTCAAGCATGGGATTGAAAACGAAGCCTTTCAGATCTTTATTCATCGCCACCTGATAGTTTTTCTGGAACAGATAAACGTAAGCGGCCTCATCAATCACGATTTTCTGCGCCTGCTGGTAGTAGTCAGTGCGCTGTTTCTGATCCGCGACTGACACCGCTTTCTTCAGCAAATCATCAACCTGCGGATTGGAATAGAAAGAACGGTTGCCCGGCAATCCTTTCTTATCTGATTCAAACCAGTAGTTCATAAACATGTACGGGTCGGCGAAATCCGGGCTCCAGTTACCGATCGAAATGTCATAATCGCCCTGCCCGATTCGGTCGCGCATCGTGGCGTTGGCGAGTTTTTCGAGCTTCACTTTCACGCCTGCCGTCGCAAGACTGGCCTGCACGGAGAGCGCGATCGGTTCCCAGTTCGGGTCGCTGTCGGAATAGAGCAGGTCGAGGGTGTCGGGCGCTTTAGCCTTGGCGAGCTCGGCTTTTGCTTTCGCCGGATCGTTGCTGTACTGCATCGCCTGCGGATCGTATCCCCACATGCCATCAGGGATCGGGCCGCGCATCTGCTTGGCGTTGCCACCCAAAATGCCGTCAACGATCCCTTTATAATCCACTGCGTAGGAGACAGCGCGACGTAAATCGACCTGATTCATCGGCCCTTTTGCGTTATTGAGATACAGATAGGTCACACGCAGCGACGGGTATTCGTTAACCGCGACCTTATCTTCTTTCTTCAACGCCGCCAGCTGGTCGATAGGCAGGGAATCGGCGACATCAAGGTCACCGCGCGACAGCTGCAGGCGACGACTCGAACTTTCGCCGATAATTTTTACCGTCACCCGTTTGAACGAAGGTTTTGGCCCGCTGTAATATGTGTTGGGCACCAGCACCAGCTGCTGGCCTTTCTGCCAGTTGCTGAGTTTATAAGGGCCGGAACCGGCGGTATGACTGGAAAGCCAGGCTTTGCCCTCGTCGGCAGGATTGGCCTTGGCGATGGCCGGATTCACAATTCCCGCGCCGTCATTCGCCAAGGTATAAAGGAAAGGCGCGAAGATAGTTTTCAGCGTGAAACGCACGGTCATCGGGTCGACCACCGCCACCTGCATATCTTTCGGGAAGGCTTCCGACGGACCTTGTGCAATTTTCATCAAACGATCAAACGACCATTTCACCGCCTCGGCATTGACCTCGGTTCCATCATCAAATTTAGCGCCCGATTTGAGTTTGAAGGTCCAGACCAGACCATCGGCAGACGAAGTCCAGCTTTCTGCCAGATCGCCCTCAACCTGTGTCGATCCCGTTTTATAACCAACTAAACGTTGATACGCCGGATAGGTCACCGTCCAGTCGTTGTTATCAATGGTGACGGCCGGATCCAGCGTTTGCGGGTCGGCCGCCTTGCCGATCACCAGCATATCTTTTGGCACCGCGGCGTTGGCAGGCAGAGAACTTCCCGCGAGCGCCACCAGCACGGCAGCGGCTACGATTGTTTGAGTAGTGAATATTGTTTTAGTGGTGAATTTAGTTTGAGAGGTGAACACTTTTTTTGCTGTGAAAATAGGCATCGACAAACTCCCGGTGATTGAATGGCAATAAACATTTAATTTGCAGTAAACAGCTTTAAAACATCAAGTTACCGCCAAGAATCAGGCCAGATCGGTGGCGGAATAGCAGTCAAAAATGTCAGTTAGCAACGGATATGAAATCGAATTAGGCAGCTCAAAGTGCCACCATTCCGTCGGCATGCCGATAAATCCACCGGCCGCCATCACGGCATTGAGCAGCAGCCGATTGCGCTGAATCTCGGCGGGTAAATGCGGATAAAACGGGTGCGATCTTTCGGTCATTTCGTCAAAACCCGCGCCCATATCCAGCTCAACGCCGTGCTCGTCGAGCAGTGTCAAGTCAACCGCCACGCCGCGACTATGATGCGAACCGATGCTGATATCCGCCACGTAATCCGGGTCCGGCAGCACGGCCCAAAAGATCTTTTGCGCCTGCTGTGGCCGATAGGCATCCAAAATCTTGAGGGTAAAACCGGCCAGCTGCGCCACCTCGAAGCAGCGGCTCAGCGCCTTGGCGGCGTCGGGATGCAGCAAACAACGATTTTCGCAGTAGACTTTGCGACCCGTGAGGTTGTCATCGGTGGCGTATTTCATGTCAATCACGGCGAGCGGTAATAGCTCGGCGACATCAATCATGGCAATCTCCTGACCGCCTTCGCCCGACGCATTAATCGCACTTTCACTCTTAAGCTGCTCACTCATAATCAGTTTCACTTCCCCTGTTGAATAAAATTTTCTGTCAGGATTCAAATTGCCCGAACTCTTTCTGCAACAGGCGATTGGTCGCTAAACGCTGTTCAACCTCGTCGCCGCGCAGTTCAAGCACGGCGGAACAGAGTAGGTTAAACAGACAGCTGAGCGGTGCCATCGAATCCCAAAACTGGCCGGTGTCATTTTTTATCTGAAGTAAATCAACCGGATAATCATGCGCCCACGGGCAGTAAATATCGGTAATTAACGCCACGCGCAGGCCACGATCACAGGCGGCCTTGCAATATTTTTGCGCGGTAACGGAATAGGCGCGGGTATCAGTCACCACAATGTAAGGCGCGAAGAACTCGGAATTTAACGACTCCACGTACGTGCCAGACTGACCGTCCGCAAAGTAAACCTGTGGCCGCAGATATTCCAGATTGCTGTAAAACGCATTGGCAATGCCGCGAACCGATTGAATACCAAGGATAAAAACCGCATCAGCTTCAGCCAGCCCACGGCTGATACGACTAAAGCTGTCGCTTTGTGTCAGCTGGTAAACGTGCTGAATAGCTTCAAGCTCAAGCGTCAGACCCTGTTCAAACTTCTGCTGTTGTGGCTGCTCGCTTCGTTTTCGATAAGCGCCAAGCCGGTCGGTCACCACCCAAGGTTGATACAGCGCGCCGCTGCTTTGCTGGCGCAACGTCTGTTTAAAATCATCGAGATTGCGATAACCCAGGCTGCGTAGGTAACGCCCAACCGAGATCCCGCTGGTCGCCGCGCTGCGGGCAATGCTATCAGCGGTTTCAAAAGGGATCTGCGCCAGATTCGCCAGCAAATAACTGGCGATGCGCTTCCCCGTTGGCGTTTGTCCGGCCAGCGAGCCTTGGATTTGTGCAATCACATCGAGATTATCGGCCATACGCCCCTGTTGGTTTGTTATCAGAATCACAGATGCTGTTAGTTGATTAACAAAGCAACCGCCGTGCCAATCTAATAAGCACAGTAAACAAAGGGTCATAAAGTATCGATTATCATGAAAAAATCAGGGGGATTCAGGGGTTTTATCAGATCTCGCTCAGGGAAAAACCCCTGATTTAAGATGTTCGCGGAGAGTATGGAAGGAGATTAGTATTAATTGCTGCACATTAAACAAGCAGAGATTCACAACGAAGGTGCAATAACCCCCCAAGCCTTAACAATCAGGCTTGGGGTGAGAGATTGAATTTGTGCGATTGAATTTGTGCGATTGAATTTAGGCGATTGAATTTAGGCGAATGTATTTAAAGGAATGACTTAGGCCGCGCCTGCTGTTTTGGCCTGCTCGACAAGCTCAGCAAGCGCGTGTTCGGCAAGGTGAGCAAAATAGTGGGCGGCGGGCGCGATCAGGGCTTCGTCAGGATTAAATCCTTCGTGATGCAATCCAAATTCGCTGGCGCTGCCAATGCTGACAAAGGCCCCCGGAACCTGCTGCAAGTAGATGGCAAAGTCCTCGCCGCCGAGGTGTAAGTCGGCCGTTTGCACCTTATATCCGCTATTTTTTGCTACTTCAGCACTGACGCTGGCCCAATGTTCATCGTTGATTAACACGGGCGGGCCGGCAGTCCAACTGACTTCCGCCGTTGCACCGCTGGCTTCGACCAACGTCTGAACCAAATGCTTGACCCGTTGCTGCACCTGCTCGCGCACTTTATTGTCGTGAGTGCGCAACGTGCCGCCAAACATCACCTCTTCAGGCAGCACGTTCCAAGTTTTACCCGCGTCGATGCGAGTAATACTCAACACCAGGCTGTCGAGAGTATTAAAGCTGCGGCTGGTCAACGCTTGTAGCGCCTGAATAACCTGACTGGTCAGCACAATGGTATCGATGCCCTGCTCCGGATGCGCGGCGTGCGCCCCTTTGCCGTGAATGCGAATAATAAAACGATCGGCGTTGGCATAAAACGCACCGCCGCGCGTCGCAAAAGTGCCGGTCGGCAAGCCCGGCTCATTGTGCATACCAAAGATAGCCTGCACGCCTTCGAGCGCGCCAGCCTTAATCAACTGCTTCGCGCCCGTGCAGTTTTCTTCGCCCGGCTGGAATAAAAGCCGCACCCGGCCCGGTAATGTGGCCTCGCGCGCCTTGAGTTGCAGCGCCGCGCCAAGTATCACCGAGGTGTGAATATCATGGCCGCAGGCGTGCATCACACCGGCGTTTTTCGAGGCAAAAGGCAGCTGGGTCTGTTCATGAATAGGCAATGCGTCGATGTCGGCACGTAGCGCAATCAGCGGCTCGCCGTGACCTATCTCGGCCACCACGCCCGTGGAAATCGGGTAATCGACCAGTCGAATATCTGCTGCCTGTAGCCACTCGCGAACGCGCGCGGTGGTTGCCAGCTCCTGATTGGAAAGCTCCGGCCAGGTGTGTAAAGTTCTGCGCCATTCAATAAGCTGCGCAGCAAATGGGTCGCTCATGCGTATCCTCCGTATCCGAAATTGAACGAAGCAGGATCCTCCATTCCTTTATCACTGATAGTGAAGGGGGATTTATTGGGAGTAAAACAACAAATTCGCGCAAAGGAATCACAAAATCGGCAATAGGATTAGCTCAAATCTGGCAAAGCTTATGGCAAATTGTTGGTTCACGCGCGGGCAGCAACTTTGGATGATGTCAGCTTCCGCTGAAGCGGTGAATTAACACTTCCTAAATCTCCGCCCAGCCTGAAATCAAACCGCAGCTTGCCATCAACGCGAGGATAATATGACGGACGCATTTACCGAACAGCTGGTTGCCTGGCGGCGCGAGCTTCATCAATACCCCGAGCTTTCCAATCATGAATTCGCCACCACGGAACGTATTACGGCGTGGCTAAAACAGGCAGATATTCGCATTTTGCCGTTTGGATTAAAAACGGGCGTAGTGATTGAAATTGGGCAAGGCGAGCCGCTGATTGCGCTGCGCGCCGACATTGACGCCCTGCCGATCAATGAGGCTACCGACCTGCCCTTTGCGTCGAAAAACGCCGGTGTGATGCACGCCTGCGGACACGACATTCATACCTCAGTCATGCTCGGCGTCGCTTACCAATTGAAAGCATTGGAGAAAACGCTGGCTGGCCGCGTGCGAATTCTTTTCCAGCCCGCAGAAGAGACCTTTAATGGCGCGCAACAACTGATTGATGCAGGCGCGCTGGAAGGCGTGCAGGCTATCTTCGGCCTGCATAATGCGCCCGATTTACCCGTCGGCACGCTGAAAACCCGTGGCGGCGCGTTTTATGCCAACGTAGACAGATTCACCATAGATATCAATGGCAAAGGTGCTCATGCTGCACGGCCGCACGAAGGGATCGATTCTGTCGTGATCGCCAGCCAGATAGTCACTACTCTGCAAACGCTGGCGAGCAGAATTTATAGCTCGCAGGAATCAGTAGTGGTCAGCGTTACGCGTTTTACGGCCGGAAATACCTGGAACGTTCTGCCGCAAACCGTTGAGCTTGAAGGTACGGTGCGAACGCACAATGATGCGATTCGTGCGCAGATCCCCGTTAAAATAGAGTCACTTATTTCCGGCATTGCCAGCGGCTTTGGTGCCAGCGCTACTTTGAACTGGCAGCCGGGTCCGCCTGCACTGGTCAATACTCAACAATGGGCTGACTTTGCACTCGAGCTCGCCGCTGAAAACGGCTATCACACAGAAGTCGCGACGCCCCAAATGGGCGGTGAAGATTTCGCCTTCTATTTGCAGCAGATCCCGGGAGCCTTTGTCAGCATTGGCAGCGCCAGCGACTATGGTTTGCATCATCCCTCTTTTAATCCTGATGAAGCGATTATTGGACAAGCTGTCGACTATTTTACCGAGTTGGCACAACGCGCCTTGAAAGCGATAAAGCCCCGTTAAAGCGCGGTAATCTTTCTTAACCTAAAACAAAGGGCGTCGAGCCCTTTTTGGATAGAGACAAAAGGGGGAATTTGCAATGATGATGAGTATGATATTTTACTGATTTCCCCTTAAAATTGAGGATATAGAGATGTCTGAGAAACCATTGCAGGCCGACCCGCTCGTTTGGGGCCATGGAAAGAACGTATTTGAAGTGTTTCTAGAACCAACCTGTCCGTTCTCCGTTCGCGCATTCAATAAATTTGATGCGCTGCTCGAAGAAGTCGGTGAAGACAATGTGACGTTGAAAATTCATCTTCAGTCTCAGCCGTGGCACATGTATTCCGGCGTGATCGTACGATACATTTTGGCGGCTTCGACTCTGCCAGAAGGCAAGGAAGCGGCCAAAGCGGTACTGAAAGCGGTGGCCGATCATCGTGAAGAGTTTGAGTTTACCGATCACTGTTCGGGTCCAAATATGGACGCGACGCCAAATGACATTCTTAATCGCCTCGAAAGCTACAGCGGCGTTAACGCGCGCGAAGCCTTTGCACGTCCTGAATTGCAAAACGTGATTAAGTGGCACAGCAAATATTCGCGCCAGAACGGCATCCACGTGTCACCCACCTTTATGGTGAATGGCTTGGCACAGCCGGATATTGGCAGCGGCGACGAAATTTCTTCATGGGCCAAGCGAATTCTGGGCTAAAATTTTCACTCGCAATTTCGGTTGAAACACCTGATTGCGGGTGAGATACGGGCTAGATTGTACAAAAAAACGGGGTTTTGCCGGTTTCTTCAGCACTCGAACGAATTTACGCAGAAACCCCTTTGACAAGCCAGCCGCACCCCGTTAATATTCGCCCCGTTCACACGATTCCTCTGTAGTTCAGTCGGTAGAACGGCGGACTGTTAATCCGTATGTCACTGGTTCGAGTCCAGTCAGAGGAGCCAAATTTAGAGAAGCCCGCATCAGGAAACTGACGCGGGCTTTTTGTTTTCTAGCGTTTATCATTTTCCAGCGTGACAACCCCCAGCAATCACCACCCAGCAATCATAAAAAGCTCATCTTTTTTACAGTCCAAGACTTATAAATTCCAATAGGGTAAAGTCATAAAAACTAATACATCACCTATCAATTCGTTTATTTTTAATTAATTACAATGCCTTAGGAAATTAAAAATATTTCAGGGGAAATAGACAATGCCAAGAATAGACGGGATTAACCTTTATTTTGATCAATATAAAATCAACAATGAAAGTAAAATTGATGTTAGCGCTTTATCATCAAATATAAAGCGAGTAGTAATCAGTTCTGAAATTCCGCTTTCCAGCATTCAATCTACAAGTCAGAACTCAGCCGAAAGCATTCCAAAAATAGCCCACTTTCATTTATATTTAACACCCACAATAACAACAGCAGAAGAAAAAAATTCGGCTAAAGCACCTTCAGAAAAACAACAACAGAGTTTTTCATTTGAAAATACGCCGACGGATCGTAAATACTCTATTAACATCTTAAATGCTTTCAGAAACATTATTGATTTTGTCGAAAAAAACCGGACTCATCAAGTTTGCCTGTGGACCGATGACTCCTCTGAGAAAATAATAAAGAAAATCGCATTAGATAATGAAATTAGTCCCGCACTGTTTAAAAAAATCACCCTGTGTGATATTCATAAATTTTTCGATAACTGGAATTATAACGGTGAGCAGAAGAGCCTCCTTTATAAATTTTTCAGGCAAGAGATGACAGGCCCCGGCAAGAATCTCGCTGCGGCAAAAGATATTGCTCAATACGCGGTGCTGGAAGCCTTCGGAGGCTTAGGCATTGATTGCGATGTTGCTGCCAAGAAGGCAATCAGCAACCTCGAAACACCAAGCGGCATGAGAATTTTTCTGACCGACCAGAAAGATAGCTCCCCGATGATAAGTAATGCAGTGATTGCTGCTGCTCCTCATCATAGTACTATTCAAAAAACTATTGAACACATCAACCACACTTACCAAGGTAATTGGCATGATCTCCCCGAATTGAAATTCGAACAATGGCGCAGTTGCTCTATTTATTTAGATTACCAACCTGAAATACAAGAATTAACTCAGCAAGAATCTTTTGCGCTATTACTTAAAAATATAAATTTAAATAAACGCTTCGACACATCGCCCAAACGAGTGGGAGGAAACAAATACAATTCAGCCAGAGTTGGACTTACCGTAGCGGCAACAGGCCCTAGCGCTCTGCGTTGTGGCATGGATCGCACAGTAGGCATTAAACATAATTTAAAGGATTACCGCTTCGAAAATAATAACGAAATATTTGGTCATATTAGCGATAGCGTAAAACCAAATGATAGATTTACAGCATCAAGGAAAAACATTATACAAGTTGAGTTACAAGATGACGGTAAAAGTTGGAATGCCTCAACGACGATTAAACGACGAGGTTCCTTCTAAAGGAAACATCCTTCTCAAAGAGATTAGTAAGTTTGGTATCATTGTAAAATCCAAAACAGCCCGCATCAGGAAGCGTCGCGGGCATTTTCTTTTTGGTCTCTTCTCAATACTATTAAATTATTAAATAATAACCTGCTTATATCCCCGCCACGCCTCAACCGCTAATTCTTCCACATCGATATGTTGCAGCTTCCCTTGATGCTTGAGGATTTTACCGTCAGCAATGACCGTCTCGACATCACTCGGCGTGGCGGATTGAACCACCGCCGCAACAGGATCGGTAAGGGGGAACATGCCAAGCCGTTGTGCATCAATCAATACTAAATCAGCCCGTTTACCCGGCGTAATTGAACCAAACTGATTGCCAAGCCCCATCATATTTGCCCCGCCCTGCGTCGCCCAATACAATACATCGCGGGCGGTGAGCGCCAACTCATTGCCGGTGATGCCGGTCGCAAGATTGAGGGTTGTTTGCATCACCATAAAAGGATTCGCGTTGCCGCTGAGCACCAACGTATCGATTCCCAAAGCCAGCGGAATGTTTGCCCGATGCATCGCCGCAACCGGTGCCAGCCCATAACCCACGCGCATCTCCGTTAGCGGCGTAAAACAAACCGACGCCCTGCTTTGCGCGATGGCGTTAATATCGTCTTCGTCGGCGTGAGTGGCGTGAACTAACTGGACGGATTCATTAAGCAAATCTTGTTGCGCGAGCTGTTGAATTGCCTTCTTCTTTTGCATTTCGCCTGTTACGGCAATATGGGTGGAGATAGGCAGCCCCTGCTGCCTGGCAAAGGCAAACTCCTGCTGCCAAATTGCTGCGCCCGTTCGTTCGGGTCCGCGGATGGCAAGCCCCAGACTAATGGCAGAAGATTTTTCACTCGACAGACTCGCCTGCACGCGTTGGATATCCTTAAAATCCATGGCCGACGTGGCTGCTAAATCCTGCGCGTAGCCATACCACAATCTCGTGCGCAGGCCGCTTGCCGCCATGGCTTTTAACTCTGCGTCGGCAAAAGCGGGATTACGCAAATTGTGCGACCAGTTATTTACCGTGGTAATGCCAGCGTTCAGTGCTTCGGCCAATCCCATGCGCACGCCGAGTGCAGAGAGTTCAGGCGTGAAGCGAGAGCTGGTTTTAAGCTGCGATTTGAAAAACGTTTCTCCCTGCGGCGAGGGCGAACTGTTGCGTAAAAAGCTGTTCCAAAGGTGCCAGTGGGAATCGACGAGTCCCGGGATAACAATTTTCCCTTTGCCTTCAATCACTAAAGCGCCTTGCACACTCAGGTTTTTGCCGACCGCCACTATCTTTCCGTCGCGCACTTCAATGTCTGCTTGCGACATATCACCGAGTTTAGGATCCAGTGTAATGACCGTGGCATTGCGGATTAACAGATGAGAACCACTGCCCGAGAATAACGGACGCGAGGCGGTGCTATCGGCTTTAGCCTGGACGGCGAGACCTGCGGCCAAACCTGCGCCAAGCTTAAGCAGCGTGCGGCGATCGAAACCTGAATGATGACTCATGCGAGCGTTTCCTTATCGTTTGAATTCATTAAGGGTTTTACTAACTATGTTATAGTTTCTTTATTTCGGAGCATAAAATTAATGGAGTATTATCTTTTAGTCCTCGCGAAATTCGTGATTGGATTTTTGATTGTTATCTCTCATTTGAACTTTTCAGGTAAAACCCAGCTGTCGCAAATGACGCCGGTAGACTTCATTGGCAACTTCGTTTTGGGCGGAATTATTGGTGGCGTCATCTATAACGACGTCATCCCGCTTTACCAGTATGTGATTGTCCTGGTGATTGGCGTGCTGCTTATTTCGCTGCTGAATTCCATCAGTAAGCGCTTCTTTATGTTCCGTAATTTCGCGATTGGTAACCCAATACCGATCGTTAAAGATGGCAAGTTCATCATGGAAAACATATTGAAACGCAGGAACAAGATAGACATTCTCAACGTCGCTTCGCAATTGCATACCCAAGGCATCCATTCCTTTCAAAATTTGAAATATGCTCAAATCGAACCGGGAGGTCAGATTACGGCAATCTGTAAAGGTGCCGAGCTGCCTTCGGTAATTTTGATTAAAGATGGCAGAGTGCGGATTTCAGAACTCGAAGCCATCGGAAAAGCTGAAAGCTGGCTGAAAGACAAACTTGATGGGCTTCAGGTCAGTGATTTGAGTGAGGTGTTTCTGGCTGAGTTTTGGAAAGGGGAAATCACTCTGGTGATGGCCGATGGAAAAGTGCGCCGTTAAGCAAAAATAGGATGAGGCGACGCTAACTGTCGAATTCCCATAAGAAGATAATGTTCAAAAAACACGCTCAACTGGTTGAATATTATAATATTTGTTTACTATATCGGCAGTCGAAAACAAAATAGATTTAACCCTTTGACACGGAGCACGACTGCCATTAATATTCGCCTCGTTCACACGATTCCTCTGTAGTTCAGTCGGTAGAACGGCGGACTGTTAATCCGTATGTCACTGGTTCAAGTCCAGTCAGGGGAGCCAAATTAGAGAAGCCCGCATCAGGAAACTGACGCGGGCTTTTTGCTTTTAAAGCTGGCGATTATACTAAATTAGCTGTGCCTTTTAGATTCTCTCTTGAAGCCGTTTTAATCCGTTAAAACGTGTAAATTAACAGGCGTTGATGCGTCTGTATAATTCCAGTCGGTATAACCCTGTTCGTCAGTAATACCCGCCTCCGTTTGACCATTTTGCAGAATAAGCGTGTAACGACAATCTATCATGGGCTGGTTGTTATCATCGGTACAAAGAAAACGAACGCGGTGTTGGTCGGCATTGACCTGAGTTATCACCTCGGTAATACCGCTATTTTTTGAATAAAGGTTTCCCTCTGAGGTACTGGTATATTGCGTGGCCGAACCAAATACATAGTGATCGTGACAATTACACAGCACGCGATCTCCAGTAGCGACATAAGGTTGCTGCTCGCCCCAATCAGCAGCCGAAGCCAAAATTTGAAAAGTGCCCTTACATTTACTACACCAGGCTCTATCAGCTGATTGTGCAATCGGTTTATCATTTTCAAACCAAGAGGCCGAAGCTGAAATAACCTCCCCATAACTCGTTTTATCTCCCAGACAGACTAATGCTCTCGCCATGATTAAATCCTTTTAAATTATATAGTTAGTGATATTGTCATAACATACTCCTCTATGGCATCTAAATACCACATTTTTTATAGGGTGAATTATTGATTGGGTGATTTATTTAAAATATTAAGAAATGCTTTCTGGAAATATTTTATATTCAACGATTTTTCTTTATAATTATTCAACTCAACAATAAATGATTTAAATAAATAGAGTTAACTCGAGTTGCCACAATTCAGTTCTTAATAATTTTTAGTTATGACTAGTTTATCTACTATCTCAATCGGAATAGTAATCTCTACAAAATTTATCCTAATAAGTACTATGGATAAGTACTATGAATAAGCATTCTGAATTAATTTTCATAACTATGATTTTACATGCATTACTTTATAACCGCTCTTCAAGCTATTATAACGAAGTAATAAGTAATCAAACACTCGTACATAATTAAATACTATTTTAAATTCAAAGAGTTAGGCCCAGCCATTCACGCTAAAAATTTTCTCTTATACACTATTTTACTCCATTATTACCTTTTTGATAATTAAGACTATTCTGGCTCACCCGATAACAGTTAACGTGGTAAATATGTCAGATAGGTCTACACTTATTACAATATTTCACAAATTCACGACTTTTCAGATTCACGTCAAAAAATATTCTTTATTACAGAGGTTTTGCTAACAGGAGGAACTATTTTGACCACCGCTTCACAGGATAATTCGACCGCCACGCCGCCCCCCGTTAATTTGGATGACGGAAAATACGCTTTCTTTTTCGACGTAGATGGCACACTCGCAGAGATCCAATCAGAGCCGGATGCAGTCACAATCCCTTCTCAAGTCCGCGATAACCTTAAATTACTTGCCGATCATTGTAATAGCGCTGTCGCGCTTGTTTCCGGCCGCCCTATTGTTCAGCTCGACAAATTGGCCGCGCCTCTCGTTCTGCCGGCAGCGGGTGTTCATGGTGCCGAATTACGCGATGTAGCCGGTAATTTACACCGTGTGCAGTTGGCGGAAGGCGTTGCCAGCGCGCTGCAAGTTAAATTAGAAACTGCAATGGAAGAGATGCCAGGCACGCTTTTAGAAACTAAGGGCATGGCTTTCGCGCTGCATTATCGCCAAGCGCCTCAATTTGAGAAACAAGTGCTCGCCTTGGCGGAATCTGCGGTGGCGGAGTTTCCAGAACTTACGCTTCAGCCCGGAAAATGCGTCGTTGAAATCAAACCGCACGGCATTGATAAAGGCGCTGCGATTACTGCTTTTATGCAACACGCGCCGTTTAATGGGCGCACTCCCGTTTTTGTCGGCGATGACCTGACAGATGAAAAAGGATTTCATGCAGTTAACGGGCTGCAAGGCATTTCAGTCAAAGTGGGTGAAGGGGCTAGTGCTGCGCACTACCATCTCGACCAGGTAACTGATGTTCACGACTGGATTGCGAAAATTTCATTACAATTACAACAAGATAAAACAGGTAAGGAGTTTACGTTATGAGTCGTCTGGTTGTCGTATCTAACCGTGTCGCTATTCCCGATGGGTCGAAATCAACCGCGGGTGGCTTGGCCGTCGGCGTTTTGGACGCCTTGAAAACTACCGGCGGACTGTGGTTCGGCTGGAACGGAGAAATTAGCGAGTTTTCCGGTGAAGAAGATGATGATCTGAATTTGCTGGAAAATGATGGCATCACCTATGCCTCGCTTCCTTTGAATCAAAATGATTACGATCTTTACTACTGCCAATTTTCGAATGCCGTTCTCTGGCCCGCTTTCCATTATCGAATTGATCTGGTGCAATTTCAGCGTGAAGCCTGGGACGTTTATTGCCAAGTTAATGACATGTTGGCGAAAAAGCTGCAAAGCCTGCTTAAACCTGATGATGTACTGTGGATCCACGATTATCATCTGCTGCCATTTGCCGCCGCGCTGCGTAAAATTGGTGTCACCAATCGTATCGGTTTCTTCCTGCACATCCCTTTCCCTACGCCAGAAGTTTTCAATGCTTTGCCGACCCATCAAGAGCTTTTGAAAATGATGTGCGAATACGATTTGCTAGGATTTCAAACGGAAGCCGACCGTTACGCCTTTATCGAAAACCTTAAACAGCAAAACGCTTTTGAAGAGATAGACGAAAATCACCATCGCGGTTACGGCAATACGTTTAAAACTGAAGTCTATCCGATTGGTATTGCGCCAGATGCTATCAAAGAGATGGCGGAAGGCCCTCTGCCACCGAAAATGGCGGCGATGAAAAAAGAGTTGGGCGACGCGCAAAACATTATTTCCTGCGAGCGTCTTGATTACACCAAAGGTCTGCCTGAGCGTTTTCTGGCTTTCGAAGCGCTATTGGAAAACTTTCCGCAGCATCGCGGTAAAGTGCGTTATTCGCAAATTGCCCCAACCTCGCGCGGTGACGTGCTGGCCTATCAGGACCTGCGCCACCAGCTCGAAATGGAAGTAGGCCGTATTAACGGAAAATACGGAACCTTAAACGGAACCCCGCTGTTTTATCTTAATCAGCACTTTGACCGCCGTTTATTGATGAAACTCTTCCGATTAACCGACGTGGGCTTGGTCACGCCGTTGCGTGATGGCATGAATCTGGTGGCGAAAGAGTACGTGGCCGCGCAGAATCCTGAAAATCCGGGCGTGCTGGTGTTGTCACGTTTTGCGGGTGCTGCCAATGAGCTAACGGCGGCGCTGATTGTTAATCCTTACGATCGCGATGAAGTGGCAGCCGCGCTGGATCAGGCGCTGACCATGCCGCTTGAAGAGCGTAAAGCCCGTTACGAAGAGATGATGGCCCTGCTGCATAAAAACGATATTGCACACTGGAGCCAGAGTTACCTCGAAGATTTACAGGCGATTCCGCTGCATCAAAACGGTCAAGGCGCTTCAGCCGAAGCTACGACGACCTAACATTCTTCTTATTTAGCAGGCTATACGGCCCCGAATCCGGGGCTGTTCATATATTCTTTCAAACGAATATTCGAAAATTTCCACCTAGCGCCTCGGTTCAATTGAGCTACTTTTTCTCGACATCACAATCAGTTATAAGCTTTTGCGCTTTTTGTCTATTTTTAAGAATGTGATGAAAAACACACTATGGCTGTTGATGATAGAGCAAAAGTCTACACTTAAAGGAGAGCAGCTCGGGAAAGATCCCGTTTTTTTGTGACTTGATAAAGAGGTTTGTAGCTTATGCACAACTCTAATTTACAGATGGTAGATCCGGTGGAATTTGATAACGATAAAAATAACCAACATGAACTTGAGCCGCTCGAGTTGATTTTGGAAAGAATGATGGATGCCGAGCCTGAACCAGAGATGATTGAAGGCTTGCCCCCTTCCGATGCCCTGACGCCCGCAGACCGTTATTTGGAACTTTTTGAGAACGTGCAAACGGCACGTATTTTCCCTGACAGCAAAACCTTTCCCGACTGTGCGCCCAAAATGGACCCGCTTGATATTCTGATTCGCTATCGGAAAATTAGGAAACACCCGGAGTTCGACCTGAAGATCTTCGTCGATAAACACTTTTGGATGCCTAAAAATTATGGCAGCGATTATGTCGCCAATCCTCAGGATTCGCTTAAAGATCATATCGATAAACTATGGCCTATCCTGACTCGCGAGCCAGAGCATCATATTCCGTGGTCCTCCCTGCTCACCCTGCCGCAGGCCTATATTGTGCCCGGCGGGCGTTTTAGCGAAACATACTACTGGGATTCCTATTTCTCAATGCTCGGCTTGGCAGAAAGCGGACGCCACGATTTGCTGAAAACCATGGCGGACAACTTTGCCTGGCTTATCGAAATTTACGGCCATATTCCGAATGGGAACAGAACCTATTATCTCAGCCGTTCTCAGCCGCCTGTCTTCGCCTTAATGGTTGAACTGTTTGAAGAAGATGGCGTTCGCGGCGCGCGCCGTTATTTGGAACATTTAAAGAAAGAGCACGCATTCTGGATGGACGGTTCTGAATCATTGGCACCGAATCAGGCCTATCGCCACGTGGTGAGAATGCCCGACGGCGAACTGTTAAACCGTTATTGGGATGACAGGGACACGCCGCGTGATGAATCATGGCGTGAGGATGTTGAAACGGCTAAACATTCAAGCCGACCGGCTAACGAAGTTTATCGCGATTTGCGTGCCGGCGCGGCCTCAGGCTGGGACTACTCTTCGCGCTGGCTGCGTGATAAAGATCGCCTTGCGAGTATTCGTACCACTAAATATCTTCCTATCGATCTCAATGCTTTTCTTTTCAAGCTTGAGAACGCGATTGCCAATATTTCGACGCTGGAAGGCGATAAAGAAACGGAAACGTTATATCGCCAGAAAGCCGATGCGCGTCGTGAAGCCGTTAACCGTTATATGTGGGATGAGGAACAGGGCTGTTTCCGCGACTACGATTGGCATCAGCAGGAGATGGCGCTATTTTCGGCCGCCAGCGTCGTGCCGCTGTACGTTGGTTTAGCTTCGCATAAACAAGCTGACCAGTTGGCCGTTGTCATTCGAAAACGTCTGTTGACCAAAGGTGGCCTGATGGCTACCGAATACGAAACTGGCGAGCAGTGGGATAAACCGAATGGCTGGGCGCCGTTACAATGGATGGCGATTCAGGGCTTCAAAATGTATGGCAATGACACGCTTGGCGATGAAATTGCGCGAAACTGGCTGAGAACGGTGAACAGTTTTTATCAGCAGCACCATAAACTGATTGAAAAATATCATATTTCTGGTGATGACGCCAAAGAGGGTGGCGGCGGTGAATATCCACTTCAAGACGGCTTTGGCTGGACCAACGGCGTCGTTCGCCGTCTAATTGGCCTCTATGGTGAAAACTATGACTGAAACTTTGATTGAAACTTTAATTGAAACTTTAATTGGAAATCCGTTGGGCATATAAATCGCTAATTTTGACAATGAGCCACCGAAAGGTGGCTTTTTTGATTTTATAACCGGCAATAATCTTCATCCATCGACTAAGCAATCTCCTGCCCAAACATCATTCTATGGCCATCCGGCGTCGCGACGGTGAACTCTCGCATTCCGTGAGGTTTATCTTCTGGCGATTGCAGGATGATCGCACCCGAGGAGAGATACTCTTCATATAACGCGTCGACGTTATTAACGTTAAAATAGCCGAAATAGTTATGGTCACCGATTTCGGCAGGCGTTACGCCTTTCGGCGAATGGCCTAACATTATTCTGATACTGCCGCGTGATGCCAACTGCCAGCCTAAATCTTCCGGCCAGGCCAAACTAAAACCCAGTGCATCACGAAAATAAGAGGCGCTTGTCTTGAGGTTGGGCACTGCAAGAACAAAAGATGACGAATGAAGCGTGACTGATGAATCTGCCATTAAATATTATCCATAATATTAGCGAAGGTCAGAGGATTTTATAGCCTACCTTGGCGCAATATAGAAGCTCAATGATGAAGCTCAAATGAGAAGCCTTATTACGCCAATAGTTTGGAAAAACAGACAGCTTCTTCACGACCAACATAAGGTCCGTAATTAGCTTTCTGCTTATAGCCGTGTTTTAGATAAAAGTTTACCGCGCCAACGCCACCTTTACCGCTGTCGCCCGTTATCGTTGCCAATGTATCTGACAACGCTTCTATTAACTTTTGTGAGGCGGCGGAAAATGGATCGTCTTTCTCAACAGTGATCGGCATCTTAATTTACTCATACGTTTTTTACTTGATTAGCCTATATGCAGGTAAGTTCCTGCCGCTAATGCTAGGTTTACTGGATTCATGGACAACATAAAAGAGGGAAGCATGAAATTTCAACATATGCGCATTGCTCGACCTGTCAGCAATTTACAGTTGAGTCTGGAGATATACGCTCAGGGACTAGGTATGAAAGAGCTTGGATCTTTTACAAATCATCAGGGTTTTAGTGGCTATATGCTGGGATATGAAGGGACAAGTTGGCACCTCGAATTTACCCAATTTGATGGACATCCTCTTTCCCCCTCTCCTACGGATGAAGATTTACTTGTTCTTTATATACCTGAAAAAAATGAATGGGAATTTACCTGCGCGACTATGCAACAGGCTGGATTTACCAAAGTGCCTTCTTTTAATCCTTATTGGGATATCGCCGGAACGACCTTTGTCGATCACGATGGGTATAGAGTCGTATTACAGAATAACAATTGGGGCTAACCTGAGGGCAGGTGAAAGACCTGCAAGTAACTTTTTAACTGTGCGGCCGTTTTATGACAGACTTTTGTTCTAGGACGTGCCGCTATTGTCATCTTACTGAACGGCAAACCCACGTTAATGCCCATTTTTCACAACATTCATGCCCCTTAACCTTTAACCCTAGCAGCGGGTATCTATTTCCGCATAGCGGCTTTCGGGCTAATTTCGTCTTACCTGTCGAATATGACAGGGCATCCTTACAATCCGCTTTTCTCACTAATCGTCATCACTATACTCGGGTTTATCGGCCAGCAAATCGCCTACGTCACAATTTTGAAAAAGCCTTGAAGATAATTAGACGCCCTATATTGCATTCCCAAGCGACATTATCTCGACAAGCCATCTCGCTAAATTTTGAAAAAAGAATACTGGAATAACCACCGCAATTAATGCATTGACTAACGGAAGAGAGAAAATGAAAACAATCGTTGATTACCTTAATCACAATGCTGCGCTTTACGCTGATAAACACGCCGTCATTATGTTGAATGATAAAGGTGAAGAGGCTGAACGTCTGTCTTATCACGAATTGCATCAAAGGATCTCTACCGTTGCGGCTTATTTGCAGCAGCATTTTAATAAGGGCGATCGTGCATTATTACTCTATCGCACCGGTATCGAATTTATTATCGCTTTTATGGCCTGTGAATTTTCCGGCTTAATTGCGGTGCCGATGTCTCTGTACGCCAAGAAATCCCCGCATTTTCATCGCATCGAACATATTATGCAGGATGCTACCGTCAGTTTGATATTAACGACAGAAAAGCTGCATGCCGAAGTCAGCGAATGGTTGGTTGAAACGGCCTATTCCACCACGCCGTGTCTCGCCTCGGATACTCTCGAGGGCGACTTGCCTTTAGTTTCCAGCGATGTGCAGCCCGACGATTTGGCCTTCCTGCAATACACTTCCGGCTCGACGGGTAATCCGAAAGGCGTAATGGTCAGCCACGGCAATCTGATTCATAACAGCCTGTTAATCAAACAAAAATATGAACACGACAACCATACCGTGATGGGCGGTTGGCTGCCGTTTTATCATGACATGGGGCTGATTGGCCTGATTTTACAGTCGATGTATCTTGGCTCGACGCTAGTGTTAATGTCGCCTGTCGCCTTCGTCAAACATCCGATGAACTGGCTAAAAGCGATCAGTGATTATCGAATTAACACCTCCGGCGGCCCTAATTTCTGCTTTGAACACAGCGTCGAAAAAGTTAACGACGAGAAAATCGCCGATATCGACCTCTCCCACTGGCGCGCCTGCTTCAACGGCTCCGAGCCGATTAAGTCACAAACCCTCGATCTCTTCTCAGAGCGTTTTGCCCGCTACAACTTTGCCCGCGAACAGTTTTATCCGTGCTACGGCATGGCCGAAACCACCCTGTTTGTCACCGGCGGCACTCCCGGCGTGTTGCACGAATCCCTCAGCGTCGACCGTGAAGCGCTGGCGGCCAATAAAATCGTCTTTCAGCCTGCTGATTCTGAATCCGCCATTACTTTAGTCAGCTCAGGACAAGCCTTTGATCTGGATGTTCTTACCGTCGACCCCGTTACCCGCGAGCCTTTACTCGAAGGCAATGTCGGAGAGATTTGGATCCACGGCGAGAGTGTCGCGCAGGGATATTGGAACAAACCGGAGCTGACGCAGGAAGTATTCCACGCGGAAACGGTGCCAACAGACGGCAAACGTTATTTACGCACCGGCGACATGGGCTTCCAGTATCAGGGCGAGCTGTATATTACGGGCCGTCAAAAAGATTTGGTTATCGTTAATGGCCGTAATATCTATCCGCAGGATATCGAGCAGCGCCTTAAGCAGTCAGAACCTTTATTTGCCAACGGCCTGTCGGCGGCGTTTGGATTAGACAGCGATCGCGGTGAGCGGGTTGTCGTGGTACAGGAAATAGATAAGCGCCACGGACTGGAAAGCGAACAGATGACGCAGCTGCTTAATAAAGTACGTTTTGAAATCAGCCGTTATTTCGAAGTGCCGGTGCAGGTCATCACGCTTATTGCTCGCGGCACGCTGCCACGCACCACCAGCGGCAAAGTTCAGCGCCGACGCACCAAAGAACTCTGGCTGAAAGGCGAATTACCGACGTTATTTGGTTTTGATGAAAATCCGTTAGCCAGTAAAGAATAATAAAAATCTGACTGAATAAATCAGCTTCTTTCATTTGTCCTTATTTCGATTGTCATTTTGATTGATAAAAAATTCGCGTCACCTTTTTGTCTATCTATAAGCCGACAATATTTGCTGCACTGGTGATTAACGAGCCTGTTGATCACCAGATTAATTATGAAAAAGGGTATTTATGAATGTTCTCTTTGAACTCACACAGCGCTATGAATCTTATTTTGGTGACCCAGGCAACGGCGAAAACGGTTTTAGTTATCAAGCCTCGCTAAAGGCCGATCGTCATTCTGAATTTCCGCAGCAAATAAATGACCAGCTGAATCAATGGGGCCTGGCGGAGTATTACGTACCGCAAGATCTCGGGGGTAAATTGGTCGGTTACGATGAACTGTTTCATCTGATTCGGCTGACCTCGCGCCGTGACCTGACCGCCGCCATCGGTCACGGTAAAACCATGCTGGGCGCTATCGCCGTGTGGATTGCAGGGTCACAGCCGCAACAGCAACAGTTAGCCGACTCGATTTTAAACCACGACGCCGTGGCATTGGCCTTAACCGAGCAGCCGCACGGCAGCGATATCTCCGCCAGTGACAGCTTTTGCTCCCAAACCGCGACAGGTTATCGACTCAACGGCAGTAAATATTTGATTAACAATGCCCGTCGCGCGGCGGCCCTCACCGTTTATGCACGCACGGCGGCCAACAATAATGCCCGCGATTTCAGCCTGTTTTTGGTCAAAAAATCCACCCTACCGGACAGCGCGCTGAGCTACGTGCCGAAGCTGTTAACCCACGGAATTAAAGGGGCCGACATCAGCGGCATTCGCTTTCATAACGCGCCCCTCGACGCCTCAGCGCTGATTGGTCAGACCGGTCAGGGTTTGGAAATCATGCTTTGCGGCTTTCAGTTAACCCGCACGCTTTGCACTGCGTTATCCTGCGGCGCGGGCGATCACGCGCTGCGTTTAGCGTGGCAATATGCCCACCAGCGCGAGGTCTATCATGCACCGCTAGCCCAGCTTGCCGTAATTCGCCGTCGGTTAGGCAACGCGGCCCTCGACGTGTTGATTGCCGACACCGTTAGCCTGTTTAGCAGCCGCGCCATCAATATTCTGCCCCAACAAATGAGTATTATTTCCGCCGCCGCCAAGGCCTTTGTGCCCGCCAGCATTGAAGCGATGGTCGATGAAATGGTCGACGTGCTCGGCGCGCGCGCGTATTTGGAAAGCGACGGTCCGTTTAGCAGTTTCAGTAAATTACAGCGCGATTGTCGGCTGGTTAGCCTGTTCGACGGCAGCACGGTGATTAATTTGCAGGCGCTGGTGGTTCAGCTGCCGATGCTGGCGCGTCAACGTCGTCGCCAACGCGTTGATCCAGCAATGAATGCGCAGCTTGGCCTGCTGTTTAGCGTCGATGAGCCGCTCGAAGCACTACAACCTGCGCGTCTCAAGCTCTCCAGCAAGGGTCAGGACTTTATCGTGCAGAGCCTGTATGAGGCCGCGCGTCGGCTTTCGGATGTCGAAGGATTCTCTGCTGAAACGCTGCAAAAACTCACTCGCCAGCTCGGTCAGTTGCGCGGCCAGCTCGATGAAATCGATGAGTTTTTCTTGCAATACCTGCCCACCACCCGCATCAGCCCGCGCGCATTTGCCATGGCGCACGACTACACCCGCGTGTTCGCGGCGGCCTGCTGTCTCCAAGCTTTTATTTATTCGCATCGGCTAATGTCGCCGCAGTGGCGCGACGGCCTCGCGCTTTCGGCCTGTCTGGATCGCCTGACTGCCACGCCCGCCAATCTCGACGATCGCGTGCTGGATCAGCTGCAAACCACCTTGGATAAGCATCAGCTGATTTCGTTCTTCCCCCTGCCGCTGGCGACGTCAAATGAGAGAGGCGCGCGATGAATTCTATTGATATCAATAGCTTTACGGATACGATGAACCAGCTTCATCACCTGCTTGACACCTCGCCGAGCCTGCGTCCGGCGGTGATTTTGGCACTGGATGAAGCGGCGCAAACCAACTATCCGGCCGAAGCGGCGCTCGATGCGCTTGGGATGATGTCGGCGTTGGCGACCGACGAAAACGGCCTGCCGGTAGCCTTAATGCCTGAGCTGATGGCCCTGCTGCGCACGCTGTCGCAACGCGATCTGGCGCTTGGTTTAGGTTATATACTCACGACGTTTATGGCCGCGACCAACGTCTGGGTAGCAGGGTCCGCCAAGCAGAAACAGCAGTGCAATGACCTGCTGGCCGACGGCAAAAAAATCTCGATTGCCTATCACGAGTTGGATCACGGCAATGATTTTGGCAGCAACCAGCTGACGGCCGAGCCGGTGCCAGGCGGCTATCTGCTCAACGGTCGTAAACAGGTTATCAATAATATTGGCCGTGCGGGTGCGCTGGTTTTACAGGCTCGAACCGGTGGCGATCAGGGAATGCGCACCCATTCGCTGATGCTGATTGATTTCGCCGACCTCGACGCGGCGCACTATAAGATCCTGCCGCGCTTCACTACGCAGGGCGTGCGCGGCTGCCAGATTGCCGGCATCGAATTCTCAAACTGTTTTGTGGCGGATTCCTGCCTGCTCGGCAAAGATGGCATGGCGTTTAGCTACGCGCTGACCGCGTTTCAAATCACCCGCGCGCTGCTGCCGGGCGTGAGTCTCGGCACTATCGACAGCGCACTCACGATTGCAACGCGCTATTGCAGCCAGCGTCAGCTTTACGGCGCGGATCTGCTGGCGTTGCCACACGTGCGCGGCGAGCTGAGTCACGCGTGGCTCGAATATTCGCTGTGCGACAATCTCTGCTACGCCGTGGCGCGCGGCCTGCACGTTGTACCCGCTGAAATGAGCGTACTGGGTTCGCTGTGCAAGGCGCAGGTGCCGCTCCGCATGCGCGCGGTGCTCAAAAAGCTCGCGCTGGTGCTCGCCTCGCGCTATTACCTGCGCGAAGGCGAAGCCGCGCTGTTTGAGAAAATTGTTCGTGATTATCCGGTGGTCAGTCTGGGCCATGCCAGCAGCTTGACCTGTCAGGCCGCGCTGGCGCCCCAGTTGCCGCTGATTTTCAAACGTTTCGAACAGCCGCGCGACGACCTGCAACAGAGCCTGCAACAGCTGTTTTCCGCCAACCTTTTGCCGCCGTTTTCACCGCGCGCACTCAAGCTAACGTCTGCCGGTAAGGACCTGTTATTCCAGAGTATTCACTATTGGCCGCAGCACATTACCTCCCTTATTAGCGCCGGATCTCTCACCACCACCGAGGGTTTTGGCATCCTGCAACGTTTGACGCGTTTACATACCCACTGCACTCAACTCTGTCAGCAATCTTTTGCTGCCGACAGTCTGCAAGCCTTTGACGCGGTTCAACATTACGCTTGGCTGCAATGCGCGATGGCGACGCTTGGCCGCTGGTGTTTCGATCCGCAAAGCCCGTTCGCCGGAGAGGTCAATTATTTAACCAGCTGTCTGGATTTTGTCTTCGCTCAGCTGACCCAGCGCGCCTTTTTCTTCGACGAGGAGACCGAGAACGCCATCATCAGTTATTTGCAACAGCACAGCGACGTGGCGACACATCGCGCGCTAACCCATTAATTAATCACTTTTATTATTTCGTTAATTAGCGATTAACTCACAAATTACAGGATGTTTTATGTCAGAGACTTTCACTCAATCACGCATCGTCGATTTTATCCTCGACCGTCTCGCCGTGCAGACTCACCTGCCGAAAGAGAGTATCGACATTCAGTCGCCGCTCGCTAATTACGGCGTCGATTCGATTCACGCGCTGAGCCTGTGCGCCGAGCTGGAAGAGTGGCTAGGCATTGAGATTGAACCGACCATCGCCTGGGATTACCCGACGATTGCGCAGATGGCCGAGTTTTTAGAAACAGAGGTGACTGCCGCGTCCCGTTAATTTTATGCAGAGGTTGCTATGACAAACGATCGACTACAGCACGACACGCTAGCCATTACCGGCATGGCCTGCCAGTTTCCGGGTGCCGAAGATCTCGATGCCTATTGGCAGCTGATTAAATACAACAAGATTGCGACGCGCCCATCTTCGCCGTCTGCCCTGCCTGCCGATTATTGCCGCCGCGAGCTGGCCGGCGGTTTTATCAAAGGTGTCGAGCAGTTTGACGCCGAGTTTTTTGGCATCTCCAACCGCGAAGCGCAGCTGATGGACCCGCAGCAGCGCCTGCTGTTGCAAAATATCTGGCACGCCATTGAAGACGCGGGCATTGCGCCGCCGTCGTTGCGGGGCAGTAGAACGGGCGTGTTTGTCGGCGCGATGGCCAACGACTGGGCGGCGCGATCGATTATCGATAATGACGACCTTAACAGTCAGATGATGACGGGGAACGGGCTGGCGCTGCTGGCGAATCGCACCTCTTATCATTATGATTTTAAAGGGCCAAGCTACAGCGTCGACAGCGCCTGTTCAGCCTCGATGGTGGCGCTGAATACCGCGCTGCAAAGTCTGCGCAACGGCGATTGCGACTACGCCATCGTGGCGGGCGTCAACGTGATTGCCACCCCAACCTTGCAGCGTTTTTATCAGCGTTCGGGCATTGCCTCGGTCAAAGGCCAATGTCAGCCGTTTAGCCGTTACAGCGATGGCATCGTGCGCGGCGAAGGCGTGGGCGTGCTGTTTCTCCAGCGCGTGCCGTCGACGGCCAAAACCTACGCCACGCTGGTCGGCAGCACGGTGAATCATAACGGCCAGAGTAATGGCCTCTCCGCGCCAAATCGTTTCTCACAGCAGTCATTACTGACCAATACTTATCAACAGTTTGGCGTGTCGCCCGCCGAAATTGGCTATATCGAATGTCACGGCACGGGCACGGATTTAGGCGATCGCATTGAATTACAGGCGCTGACCAACGTGCTTAACGTGCCCGAGCGCAAAACCCCGTGCCACATCGGCTCGGTTAAAGGGCTGATCGGTCATACAGAGGCCGCCGCCGGTATCGCCGGGGTGATTAAACTGGCGCTGATGCTGCACCACGGCTACATTCCGGCCAGCCTTTACGCCGACACGCCCAATGCGATTCTCGAAAAAAACAGCACGCTTAAACTGCCGCCAATGGGGTATTCACTGCCTGCCGGAGAGGATTTTTATGCCGGGATCAGCAGCTTCGGATTAGGCGGCACCAACGGGCATCTGGTGTTGAAACGCTCGCTCGGCGTAGCGCCTTCGCAAACAGAGGGGGAAGAGCCGCAGCTGATCACCCTTTCAGCCCCCACGCTGGATGCGCTGGCCGATCAGGCGCGTGCTCTGTCGACCTTCCTCGATGGCCATAAAAACCTCTCTCTCCCAGAACTCGCCGCCGCCTCGCGGGAAGTAAAAAGCCAGCAGCGGGTGAAAAAAGCCTGGGTTGCCGCGAGCGCCGAATCACTACACAAGCAGCTGCGTCAGTTTTCGCTCAGCCCCGTCGCGGCTAAAAAAGCGGTGCAACATACCGCGCTCTATTTCAGCGGCGCGGTGGGTGAATCGCAGGTTTTCGGCCAGTCGCTGTTTGACCACGCGCCGACTTTCCGCGAGGCGCTCGAGCGCTGCGACAGCCTGTTTTATCCGCTGCTCGGCCACTCGATTATTTCACTGATGTTTACGGCGGAGACGCCGCTCAACGCCGCGCAGCATAATTTGTGGCTGCCCGCGCTGTTTAGCTGGCACTACGCGCAGGCGAAGTTGCTTATCAATGAAGGCGTTTCGCCGGGTAGTTTGCTGGGCGAAGGCGTTGGCGAATATGTCGCGGCCTGCTTGTCGGGGCTGATTTCGCTGCAAGAAGCGGTGTATCTGGTAGCGCAGCACGCCGAAATCCTGCATTTACAGCAGGTTATCGACGCGCAGGATTTCGTGATGGACGCCACCGCGCCCTACGAAAAGTATCAGCAATTTTATAAGCAGATCCCGCAGCGCGAGCCGCACACGCCGTTTATCTCCTGCGCCCGAGGCAAACAGGTCTCTTCCCTGCGCGACAGCAGCGCGTGGTTGCAGCTGTTTGAAACTTCTGAACAAAGCGACGAACATCGCCAGACTGCGCTCGCTATCAGTCCGGCTGATTTGATTATCGCGACAACGGCTTCTCCCGAACCACGCGGCGATCGTCAATGGCTGGTGTTGAATAGCGGCGATAATGCGGCCTATCAGCAACATCTACACATTATTGCCCAGCTCTATTCCCTTGGTGTGGCGGTGAAATTTACCCGCGCGCAGCAGTACGCCAATCGCGCCGTGCCAAATTACAGTTTCCAAACTACCGGTTTCTGGCTGGCGCCCGTCTCTCACGCGCCGACGGCACAGCCCGTGCAAACGCCTGCCGCTGCGCCGAATTCCATTTCAACTGCTATTTCAAATTCAAGTTCAAGTTCAAGTTCAAGCCCCATTTCAACGTCTGCGCCTGCTGCCACTCACGCGCCTGCCGTCGATCACACCGCCGACGAATTTGTCGCGCGCACGCTGGCGTCGATTCTCGGCTGCGAACCTTCGGCCTTCAAGCTTGAGATGCGGCTGAGCGAAGATCTGGGACTGGACTCGATCGTCGTCATCGAACTTATCGAACGGTTAAACAAAGGCCTGCCGGAAAAACACAAGCTGGCGTTCACCGACACCATGACCATCGTGACCGTCGCCGATTTAAACAAACGCGTTGCCACCCTGATAAGAAACGGCAAAGCCGTTGCGGAGGAGAAAGTATGACGATTTATATCAAAGGATTAGGCCTGTGTACGCCAGGAAAACCCGTCAGCAATGCCGCATTGGCGCAGCGTTTTGCGTTAAACGAAGAGTGGATTTCGCTCTATCTCGGCAATCAGTCGCGCTATTTTGCCACCGATCTTAACAGCGGCGTGCAGCACTATTCGCTGATGGATATCGCCCGTCAGGCGGCGGTCTCGGCGTTGGACAACGCCCAGCTCGACAAGGGAAAAATCGATTTTATTATCATGGCGACCGCCACGCCCGACAAGCTGATGCCCGCGACGGTTAACGAAGTCGCCCATGATTTGGAGCTGTTTAATATCCCGACCTATCAGTTGCAATCGGGCTGCTGCGGCGCGATGCAGGCGCTGCATCTGGCGAATGATTTGCTGTCGAACGGCCACTATCGCTACGGATTAGTGATTGGGGCCGATATCTGCAACAAGTTTATTGACCCGTTAAAAGATTACAGCGATTCGGCGGCCTCGGAAATCATCAACTTTGCGCTGTTTGGCGACGGCGCGGGGGCGGTCGTGCTGACGTCCAACGCCGACGAAAGCCCGCTGGCTATCACTAATTTGCAGTATCGCATCACCGAAAACAGCCTGCCGCCGGGCCAAATCGTTAATTGGCAAGGTAGCCGCGTGCAGGAAATCGAGATGCTGCGCGAAGATTACAAGGCGATTGAAAACACCGTGCCGCAGATGGCCGAAGAGCAAATGCGCCGAATGCTGTGCATGCTGGACGCCGTGCCCGACGACATCGACTGGTTCCTGGTGCCGCAATTGTCGGGTCGAATGACCGCTAAAATCACCGATTTCCTGCAACTTCCGCATGAAAAAACCATTAACTGCGTGGCGGAAACCGGCAATAACGGCAACGCGCTGCTGCTCTTCCAGCTGAGTTATCTGCTCGACGCCATTCAACCCGGCCAACGCGCCGTCGCGCTGACCATCGAGTCTTCGCGCTGGTTAAGCGGCGGTCTGGCGCTGCATCACTGCGGGGTTAAATAATGGAAGCAAACGCCACCTTAACCCCGCTTTCCCACGTTCGCGCGCTGCGCAAAGCGGGCTTTCCGGCTGCCGAACTGCCCGCGCTAAAAGGTTATTTGTCAGTGTTGAACAGCACGGAGGAGCGGCTGCAAGCGGGCGTGGCCTGCCGCGCGCTGGACGCCGACGCCTATACGGCCAGCGGCGGCACGACGTTTAATCTTGCCATCGTCAGTAACTTTTCCTATCAGCCGATCGCCGATGCGCTGCGCAGCCGTTTACTGGCGCGCGGCGTGCTGCCTCGCTTCTATCTCTCTGATTACAATCAGTATCGTTACGAGCTGATGAACGGCGAAAGCGAGCTGTATCGCTCCTCACCCGAGCTGACGCTGTGCCTGCTCGACGGCCATTCGCTGCTCGACGAACTTGGCGATAATTGGCGACACGAAGATCTCGAGCAGGGCCTGCGTAACAAACTTGCCCAGCTGACGCAGTTTGCCGAGCAGTATCATCAATACGCCAGCGGCTTGCTGGTGTTCAATACCCTGCCGCTCTCGGGCAAAACCTTGCAGCAGTGTCTGGATTATCGCGGTCGGGCGCGCGTCAGCCGTTGGTGGGCGCAGTTCAACGCCGACCTCTGTGCGCTGGCCGAGAAGCATCGCCACGTTTTTGTCGTCGATACCCAAACGCTGTTGAGCGCCGATTTTCCACTGCGCGACGACCGGCTTGGATTTTATGCCCGCACGCTGATGAGCAATGAACTGCTCGACGCGCTGGCCGGTGAAGTCGCCGCGATTGTGCTGGCCGCGCGCGGCAAGGCCAAAAAATGTCTGGTGCTGGATCTCGATAACACCCTCTGGGGCGGCATTCTCGGTGACGACGGTATCGACGGCATTCAGCTCAGTAACAGTGCCACCGGCGAGGCGTTTATCTCCTTTCAACAGGTTGTAAAACGGCTAGCGGCGCAGGGCGTTTTGTTGGCTATCAGCAGCAAGAACGATCAGGAAAATGTGCTCGGCCTGTTGCAACAGCGTCAGGATATGGTGCTGAAACAGGAGGATTTTTCGGCCATCGTAGCAAACTGGCAGCCGAAGAGTGACGCGCTGCAAACCATCAGCGAGCTGCTTAATATCGGCAGCGACAGTTTGGTGTTTATCGACGACAGCGCCTTTGAGCGCGAAGAAGTGCGGCTCCAGCATCCGCTCGTCAGCGTGGTGAATCCAGGCAGCGATCCGGCCGAATATACCGCCGCGCTGGTCAAGGGCAACGATTTTTGTCAGCTGGAGCTGAATAAAGAAGATTACCAGCGCAGCAAGCTTTACCAGACCGAAGCGCGGCGCAAGGTGCTGCAAAATGACAGTCCGTCGCTCGAGGCTTTTCTGGCCGAACTACAGCTGAAACTGACGCTTTTCACACCCACCGGCCACGAGCTGACGCGCATTTCGCAGCTCAGCCTGCGCACCAATCAATTTAACATGACCACCCGTCGGATGAGTGAAAGCGAGGTAGATGCCTGGCTGGCGCGGCCGCAGCACGGCATTATCGCGCTACAAAGCAGCGATCGCTTCGGCGAATATGGCCTGATCGGCTGCCTGTTTAACCATCGCGAGCACCACACGCTGTGGATCGACAACTTTTTGCTGAGCTGTCGGGTATTTTCACGCCAGCTTGAAACCGCCGCGCTAAATCACCTGCTCGGCTGGGCGCAGCAGCTCGGTTGCACAGAGATTCGAGCGCGTTACGTGCCGACGCAGAAAAATCACAAGGTGGCGGATTTCTATTTACGTCACGGTTTTACCGCCATTATTTCCGAAACGGACGGCAGCGAGCACGGCTGTGAATACCTTCACCCGCTCGCCAGCGCCGCCGCGATCCCCGCTCATATTGAACTTGTAGCCTCTTATCAGGAGACGTTGTCATGACCTCAACCCACACCTACAGCACCACCGAATTCCTGGCCTTTATCAACGCCTTTATGACTACCGACGCCACCGAAGAGCAGCTGGATCTGCCGCTGGTGAATCTTGAAAACTGGGATTCGATCAACGCCGTGCGCCTGCTAAGCCAGCTGGAAAAAGAGCTGGACGTCCGCCTGCCGGTCGCCGATTACCTACAGGCCAACACGCTGCGCCAACTTTACGAACTGACTCAACGGAGCGTGGCATGAGTCATAAAGCGCAGCGTTTTCCGAGCCATCGACAGCACACGCTGCTGTTTTTAGAACAGTCGCACGCCTATCGGCCAGTGGCTATCGACAGTGAAGTCGAGATGACGCAGGTGGTGCATCATCGCCAGCAGCACGGCCAGCAACAGGGTAAAAAGTTCAGCTATCTGGCCTACTTTATTCAGGCAATGGCCGAAGTGGTGGCGGATTATCCAGAAACCAATACCGTGTTTTTAGGCAAGCTGTTTCCAAAACTGGTCCAGCTTGGCGAAGTTAATGCCAAATTCACGCTGGATAAGCAGGTCGATGGCGCGCGCATTGTGGCCTCAGCCGTGATTGAACGGGCCGATCGGCAGTCGCTCGAAGCGATTCAACAGCAAATTGACTATTACAAGGGGCAAGAGTTGGCAGATTGCCCCGAGTTTGCGCCGATCCGCAAAATTCATAAAGCCCCGCTGCTGCTGGGCCGCCTGCTGTTTCGCTACGCCATGCAGCGCCCTGAAATCAAAAGCCGCGTGCAGGGTTCGTTTACCGTGACCTCGCTCGGCGGGCGCGACGTGAGCCGCTTTATTCCCCTGCCCGGCTCGACGCTTACGCTTGGCGTAAGTGATATTCGCGATCGTCCGCTGGTAAAAAACGGCGAGCTGGTGATTGCTCCCGCCACCACGCTAACGCTGGTGTTTGACCATCGGGTGCTCGACGGCGCGGTCGCTGCGGAAGTGCTATCGAAAATCAAACTCAAGCTGGAGCAATTTTCTCGGCAAACCGAGTTAACTCAACACGCTATGTCCCACTCTGTGCCACAACCGGCCGCTTAGGGCGCTTAACTGGAGAACACCGTCATGACCGATATTTGTATTGTTGGGGCTGGGCCTGCCGGGCTGGTGCTGGCGTTGCAGCTGGCGCGCGCGGGAGCCGATATTGTCGTGGTTGAAAGCTCGCTGACCTATAAACGCTCGTTTCGCGGCGAGTCGATGCAGCCTGATACCGTCAGTATTTTCAAAGAGTTGGGCATTCTTGATGACCTGTTGGCGCACGGCTGTCTTGAAACGCATCAAATGATGCTGACGGAGCGCGGTAAATCGCTGCTGACCATTAACTACACCGGCGTGCCTTATCGCCATAAATTTGTGATGGATATTCCGCAGCCGGTGTTGCTTGAAGCGCTGAAAAAACGACTCGAAACCTATCCCAACTGCAAGATGATTCGGGGCGCGACCTGCGAAGGGTTGCTGTGGGCGGACAACAGCGTAAGCGGCATTTCTTATCGTCTGCACGATGAAAAACAGCCGGTAAACCTGCTCGCCAGACTGGTCATTGGTGCCGACGGACGTTATAGCAAAGTCCGTGATTTCAGCAAGTTGGAATGGAAAAAACACGCCGCCGCCCGCGACGTGCTGTGGTTTAAGGTGCCGCTGCCCGCCAACGCGCCCGACAATACTGCGCGCATTATGATTGATGGCGCGAATCACCTGATTCTGCTGCCGACCTTTCCTGACTATTATCGCGCGGGTATTAACGTGCCGAAAGGCGGCTTTCTGGCGCTGCGACGTCAGGGGCTGGAATCTTTTTATCAGCTGGTTGAAGGGATCGATGCCGAATTCGGTCAGCACGTGCGCGAGCATGTTAAAAGCTGGACCGACGTCCACCTGCTCGACATTTTCACCACTACCATGCCGCAGTGGGGGCGCGAAGGGCTATTGCTGATTGGCGATGCCGCCCACACCGTCACGCCGCTGCTGGGTCAGGGAGTAAATCTTGCCATTCAAGACGCCATGACGCTGGCCCCGATGCTGTCGCGCGCGCTCGAAGAAAACGGCCCCGACATCCGTTTATGTCAGGCGTTTCAGGCCAAACGTCAGGCGGAAGTCGACTTTGTGGTTAATCTCCAGTTCCGTCAGGAAAAACTCCTCGGCGCGCACACGCCTATGCAGCAAATTTTAAGGCGCTTCAATTATTCGCTCCTTAACCAGTTTACTTTCATACAGCGCAAGATTAATAACCGCATCGCCTACCGTCGTCAGCGCCAGCTGCAACTTTTTCAGGAAGGAAGCCAGCCATGAACCCGTCGAATTCATCAAGCTATCTCACTGAATTAAAGAACTTTGTTTTGCTGCATTCTCAGGCACAGCAGCTGGACCAACGCGAGGTTCGGGCAATTTTGGAAACCATTACTCACGCCGAGGGTGAAGATGCCGGAAGCTGGTGCGCGCAATGGTTTAAGGCCGCTGAGCGTGAATCTGCTCGGCAAAACTGGGCCTCGGCGACCAAGCTTTACAGCCTGGCGCGCTTTCCGTATGTCGAAACCGAGTTTCAGCAGCGGGCCCACGAGGGCGCGATCAACAGTTTCGAACAGTCAATGCAGCAGGCTAAGGTGACTTTCGAAACGTTAGAGATCGAAAATGGTGCCTTCAAGGCCTATGCGACAGGCCTCGACAAAGGCTGGCCGCTGCTGGTGGTGTGCGGCGGCATTGTGTCTATCAAAGAGCAGTGGCAGCGATTTTTGCTGCTGGCCGCGCGGATCAAACTTTGCGTGGTAGTCACCGAAATGCCCGGCGTGGGTGAAAATACGCTGCGTTATACGCCGCAGAGCTGGGCGATGTTTCCGCAGCTGATTGATGCCGTTCAGGGCCGCGCCGATACTCGTCAGTGCCATTTGATGGCGCTGAGTTTTAGTGGTCATCTGGCGATGCACGCGGCGGCTAGAGATCCGCGCATTCGCGGCATTACCACCGTCGGTGCGCCGGTTGCCAGCTTTTTCCGCCAGTACAACACGCGTTCGGTGCCGCTGGTGACGCGCCAAACCCTGTCTTATCTAACAGGTTTGAGTGGAGAATCACTGTTTAAACAGATGCCGGACTGGCAGATTACTCAGGAGAATCTGCCGCCGCTAACGATTCCGGTGCACTATTTGCAAAGTCAGTTTGACGAGATTATTCCGCTATCAGAAGTGAATTCGTTGAAGAAGGTGGCGCGCGATATGCGGCTTTACCAGTTGGCCGACGTACACGGTTCGCCCAATTATATGCATCTGGTCGCACCGTGGGCGTTGTCATCGATTCTGTCGAGTTTCCCGTCGCGTCGCAGGCAGGCCGCACTCTTCAGGCTAGTTTGGCAGGTGAAACAGTTTTGGTCGCGACGTCGGGCGGTCAGGCCAAAATCGCCCGCGGTTAACCACGTGGTGGCTGCACCCGTTATGGCAAATGAAAGCAGGAGCGAATAATGATCGAGGGTAAAATGGATGATACCAATCGTTGGCTGGCCCATGAACCGGTGGATGACGGCAGAATAAATCTGGTCTGCTTTCCGTATGCGGGCGGCACCAGCGCAATGTTCACCCGCTGGAGAATGGCGTTGCCGGACTGGATAAACATCTGTCCGGTAGTATTTCCGGGCCGTGAAAGCCTGATAAAACAGCCAGCTGAAACGGATTTCACTACGCTGGCGGACAAACTGGCCACGGGCCTGTTGCCCCAGCTTAAAGGAAAAAGGTTTGCGCTTTATGGCCACAGTATGGGCGCGTGGTTTGCCCACGATTTGGCCATTATGGCCAGCGCGTTGGGCTTTGCGCCAAGCGCGCTGCTGGTTAGCGGTCAGCGTGCGCCGCAGATTGCCTACCCTTTCACACCGAATCGCGAGATGAATGACGCCACGCTGCTGGATTTTATCCTGTCGTTTGGCGGCATCGATACCGAATTGCTAAACAATCAGGCTTGGGTAAGTTGGATGCTGGCGTTGCTGCGCGCCGATCTTTCGCTCTGTGAAACGCATCCTCCTGTCACGATGGATACGCCGCTGGACTGCGAGTTGCATCTGTTTGCCAATGACAGCGATCCGCTGGTCAAGCTCGAGGCGCAAATGGCGTGGCGACAGCAAACCAGCGGCGGTTTTAGCCATACTCAACACAAAGGCGGTCACTTTTTTATTCGCAGCGATACTCGAGAATTTCTTTATCAACTGGCATTCGTGCTTGAACATCTTAATTAGGAAATACCATGCGCTTACAACATCTTATTATTGTCCGGCTGGAGAACTTGCTGCTGCTGCTGGCCGGTATTGGCCTTTATTGGCACCTGCAATATAGCTGGCTGACGCTTTGTTATTTGATTCTGATCCCCGACGTCGCAATGGTGGCCTATTTGGTCAGTAATAAAGCGGGCGCATTGTTTTATAATCTGACCCATACCTTTGTGCTGCCGCTGATTCTGCTCGCCTTTTATCCGCTCTATCCCGCCGTATTATTGGTGGTAATCGCCTGGATAATACATATCAGCTTCGACCGCGCCCTGGGCTATGGATTAAAAAGTCCGCAAGGCTTCAAGATTACCCATCTTGCCGCCGAATCTACTCAATCTATTAAGCCCGTTACCGGCGTTCATCCGGATAAATCTTTGGCCGGATAACATTGCCAAGAATACCTCGTGCGACCGCGTGCTGGCGATTTTTAGCGCCAAATTTCTCGGTCGCATTATTCAAATGAAACATCACCGTGCGTTCGCTAATACAGAGTATCCTCGATATTTCCCACGACGTTTTCCCCTCGCAGGCCCAAAACAGACAATCATATTCGCGCGCGGTGAGTTTTATTTTGTCCAGCGACTGATCTTTATTTAGCCAGTTATTGCGGTTGACGCTGTCAATAAGATGGCTGGTCAGCAGCATGGCGTAGGGCGTCATGGCATTGAAAATATGTTCACTCTTTTCAGGCGCTTGCCGGCTGATCAAGCTTAACATTCCCGCGCCGCCGGAAGGTGTTCTCAGTGGAATACTCAACCCTGAAGTTAAGCCAAAACCCTTGGCGTTGTGCATCATGACCTGATATTGCGAGTCGTTGTATTCGGGAAGTTGAATAAGCTTGTGCCAGAGAATAGGAACGGTATTGGAAAAGCAGTAGGAGGTGACAGGGTCGATACGTTGAAACTCGCGTCGGTGGTAAAATTCGCACCAGTCGCCGGGTAAATTGTCGATAATAAGAATATCGGGATCGGCGAGCGAGGTAGAGTGACAAAGTCCGAACATGAAGTAATCCACCCCAGCCTGTTTAAAGAAACTGGAGCACACGGCAGAAAGCATTTCCTTGCTGTCGGCACGCTGTATTTTCTGAAGAGTATTATTGAGGGATTGAGAAAGTAAATTACTGTCCATTTCCTCTCCTGTTCTTATCGAGGCTTAAGGATCGAGGCTAAAGGAAGAACTTACTATGATACATATAAACTTTTAAACAAGTAATTAAAGTATACATAATGTTACTGAACGACTTTGGGCATTTATTATAAGTCAATAACATAGCCCAAAGAGTTAGGATTAAGCTTAGACGCGACTATTTATAAACCTCTTGATGGAAAATAATCAGGGTCAGGATATTTTTCCCATCAAATAGATACTCTCCCGAAAACCGCATACCACGCGGATAATCGTTATTAATATCTTGAGTGAGTGCGAGTACAAAGCTATTTTCGGCTGCATTAATCGATTCAACTACGGCATATTCGAAACCAAAGAATACCTTTACCAGCGGATAAAGCGCCTTGAATAAACTCTCTTTAGCCGAAAAGGCTAATAATAAGGCAAAATCACTATTAATAGTGAGGGTTTTAATAGCGAGGGTTTTAAGAGAGAGGGTGTTAAGAGAGAAAGTATTGAGCCATTTAGCCTCGGCGGGAGAAACAATGCTGTCGGCTATTTCGCGTAATACCGCCGGATTAAAGGTTTCAATATCTACGCCAGGATAAACGTTCGCCTGATCGGTAATGATTGCGATGGCCTGATTGTCGCCGTGAGAAATAGTCCCCGTGATTCCACGCGGCCAGCACGGTGAGCGATCGCTATTTTTGCCAACTTCTCGACTCGATCCATACTGCTCCAGCAATTGCGCGCAGCAGTAGCGCCCCGCCAAATATTCTGCTTTGCGTTTCACCACGGCGCGATGTAGGTGGTCAACATGTTGCAGATCATGACGAGCAAACTCGGCGTCGCTGTAGGCCTCACGGTTAAATGTTACCTTGCAGTAGCGAACGGCGGCGTTGGCGCTGATGACCCCTTCTTCCGTGTCGAGTATAAATCCGGACTGTGTCGACCGATGCGTTGGGGTCAGCATGCTGTCACTTCCTTTTGCTTGGCGTAATTAATGTCGTTTGAAGGTTAAGGCGCTGCAACAAAAGCCGGCGGCTCGAAGGCGGTTACCTCGGGCAGTGGCTCATTGAAAGGCGTAATCTGCACCCAGCAACTTTGGGCGCTGCATCCCTGCCCTAAACGCGAACTGCCGCGATCTTCGGTTAACACGTTGGGATTACCGTGTTTATCCAAAGAGTTAGGCTGTTGAACATCTAGCGGATCGTACCAGGCGCCGGTCGATATTTGCACCACGCCCCGACGAATATCACTGCTCAAATGCACACCGGCCAGAATCGCGCCGCGATCGTTAAACACTTTAACCACGCTGCCTTCTGTCACGCCACGCGCGGCTGCATCGGCCGGATGCAGCCACAGCGGCTCGCGGTCGTGAATTTTGGTACGGCGACTGACACTGCCGTGATCGTATTGACTATGCAGGCGAGTGCGCGGCTGGCTCGAAAGCAGGTGCAGCGGCCAACGGGCGGCCATCTCCTGTTGCTCGTCGGCATCGGGCTGATACCAGAACGGATGGCCCGGACACTCTTCATAGCCAAAATCGGCCACCGTTTGCGAGAACAGTTCGATTTTGCCAGACGGCGTGGCGAGCGGCGCAGCAAGCGGGTTATCTCGAAACGCCTTCAGGAAAATCTGCGGCTCATCGGGAAGCGCATACTCTAACTTACCCTGCGCCCAGAAATCGTCAAAAGCAGGCAGTTCGATACCGTCGGCCTGCGCGCGCGGCATTGAGCCTTCATACATATGACGGATCCAGCCAGCGGCGTCGCGCCCTTCGGTGAAGCTCTCGCCGAAACCCATCTGCTCAGCCAGCGCGCTGAAAATTGCGTAATCGTCACGCGCCTCAAACTGCGCGGCGAGGTGCTGACGCATGGCAATCATAAAGCCGTCATTGCTCGAGCTGCCAATATCTTCACGTTCAAGCGAGGTGGTGGCCGGAAACACGATGTCGGCAAATTTGGCCTGCGCGGTCCAGTATTGCTCATGCACGATAACGGTGTCGGGCTGGCGCCATGCTTCAATCAAACGGTTGAGATCCTGATGATGGTGGAACGCGTTGCCGCCCGCCCAATAGACCACGCGAATATCGGGATAGGTGCAATCTTTGCCATCAAATTGGTAGGACCCGCCCGGGTTGAGCAGCATGTCGGAGAGGCGCGCCACGGGAATTCTATCGCTGACTGGATTTTTTCCGGCTGGAAAACGCGGGCCGGAGAAGGTCCGGCGATTGGCACCGGCCAGATTGGTCGACGCGTAGGCAAAGCCAAGTCCACCACCCGGCGTGCCGATTTGTCCAATCAATGCTGCCAGCGCGACCGTCGCCCAAAAAGTTTGCTCGCCCTGACGCGCGCGCTGCAACGACCACGCAATATTAATCATGGTGCGCTTGGTGCTCATCTGACGGGCTAGCGTACGAATATAATCAGCCTCGAGTCCGGTCAGTTTGGCCGCCCAATCAGGCGACTTCGCGATGCCGTCTTTCTCACCGAATAAATAGGCTTTATAAGGCGCGAATCCTACCGTATGAGTACTGACAAAATCGGCGTGATAGAGCGATTCTTCAATTAATACATAGCTTAACGCCAGCAACAGCGCGGTGTCGCTACCGGGTTTTAATGAGAGCCATTCAGCATTGGTTACGCCGGAGAGATCGTTTTTTACCGGACTGACGTTAATAAATTGGGTGCCATTCTGCTGCATTTGGCCCAACCAATGTTTGAGCGAATGATCGTTCGCCCCGCCACCGTTGACCTGAGCATTACGCAGCGGTAAACCACCAAAGGCCACAAACAGTTCGCAGTGTTCCGCTAACGAGGACCAATGGGTATGCTGTTTTTGCAGCACGTCGAGGTCGCCAATAATGTGCGGCAACAGACGTTCGGCGGCCGCGAGACTGTAGGTGTTGGTGCTGCCGGTATAGCCGCCCAACTGATTGAAAAAGCGATGCAGTTGGCTTTGCGCGTGGTGAAAACGCCCTGCGCTCGACCAGCCGTACGATCCCGCGTAAAAGGCCTCGTTGCCATAGGTTTTTTTAACGCGCGCCAGCTCATCGGCAGCTAAGGCGATGGCCGTTTCCCAGCTGACTTCGACAAACGGCTCCTTTCCGCGTCCGTGGCGCGAATCGCGGCCATGTTGCAGATAACCTAAACGAACGGCAGGACGCTTAATACGACTCGGACCACTGACCGCGCCGACCAGTGACTGACCAATCTCGGAGGGGTTTTTATCCCATTCGACGGGATCGATCTTTGTCAGCTCACCTTCGGAGGTGGTGACGCGATAGGTGCCCCAATGCATGACGGCAAGGTCGTGTTCACTGTGGTTGTTTTTCGGGATAGTAGTCTTTGGGATCATAAGTCGGGATCGTTTTCTGGTGTGAAGTGTTGAGAAAGTTAATAGCAAAAACATTATCACAGCGGATCTCCCCGCCGTGATGATTTTTATAATATCGAATATTTTATCATATGATTATGCAGGATAAGCATTAAGGCGTGCTGTGGCTTAGCGTTTCGAATCAACCAGTAGACAAGCTCGCTATGCGCGTCATTAAATTGCATAGCGCGACAATTTGTCGCATAATCTACTATAGTGCTTTTAACACTTACGTATCGATTTAACCACTCCAATACCTTACTGGCACGAGTGATGACATAAAGAGGTTTCAAAATGGCAACAAGCATTCGTTTAGACGATGATTTTGTTGAAGAAGTTAAAATACACGCAGAAGCGATGAGTCGTAGCGTGCCAAAGCAAATTGAGCACTGGGCCAAGATTGGCCGCATAGCTGAGGACAACCCCCATCTGCCGTTTTCCTTTATCAATGAAATCCTGCTGGCGAAATCAGAAATGGATAACGGGAGAATGAAGAAATATGTGCGTAGAAAAGACAAAGCAGGAAATTGAGGTTTACCAATCAAGTCGTTTTGAGAAAGCCTTTAACCGCCTGAGCGAACAGGATCAGGATAGTGTGGATGAAGAGATTGAGCGCATCATTGCAAACCCGGAAATAGGCGAACGCAAAAAAGGCATTCTCAGCTATCTTTGGGTGCATAAGTTTTACATCGGGAAGCAGCAATATCAGCTTGATTACACTTGGCTGGACCAAAAACTGAATATCAATCTCCTGAGCCTGGGCGCGCATGAGAATTATTACAGTGACCAGAAGCGGCACCGCAAAGCAGACCTGAAATTAATCGGGTAAAGTCGAGCAAGGAAATATATGGCGTTGAAAACTCAGCGCCGCCTTATCACTCACCACTTAAACCACTACGCCCTATACTGACAAATTGTCATCCAAATTAACCGGTGGAAATTTGTCACAGGTACTTGTCATTAAATTGTCAATCAAGAGTCGCCTAAGAAGCATTTTCAATTACCTATATTACGCACTTTGGCTGGCTGTAGCGTCGGAAGTCTGCCGACGCAAGTCTTGAAAATGCGCCCTATCCCACAAGCCAGTTTGATGAATAGGCGGCACGACCGGCCTCCAGCGTGCCATGGAATGTGTGTTGTTCTCATCAACGGACTACAGTTGCAAAGTTAATTTTGAAACGATTAAATCGCATCCAATATAAGTTCAAATATAATTTCACATATATTTTAAAAAATTAAAGCGTAATTGATGATATTGAAATTTTCAGTGGTTTTTCAGCCAGAGGGTAATGAGGACCTGTGGTTTAATAAATGGATTGAGCGATGATAATTAAATAAAATTAAAATTTTTAAGCACTAGAAAAGAAGTGAGATACAATAGACTGGCCCGCGGTGTTAACCACGGGCCGAGATGGTAAATAAAAATCTTTAAATAATGCTAATTAGCGATTTTTTATGTCTATTCTCTTCGCCTTTTTACCAGCTCCTAACGCTTTTTCATGATCTTCCGCGAAATCAAATAGCAAACAGCAAACAATTTACTTAACCTTTTTTACGGATTAAGTTTAAATAAACTTTAATTAATGCACTTTATTTAAATTTTCTTTACTTAATTATACTTTATAGTGATTCAAATCACATTGTATAAAAATGCTGACACACCAAAGCAGAATAAGTCACAGGGAAACAATGGGTTATTAAGTTCGTTATTATTAAATAATTGCAGTGAATAATAATGATCTCTACATGTTCTATAGTTTCCAGAATTAGACAAGGAGAAACGTGATGAAAATATTATCCAAGACAATACATTTCAGTGAGCAGAATAGAACGGTGCGGTACGAAATCTATACGAACGACGCTCATCCACCACATTATGCCGATTCGATAATTGTGTATGAAGAAGCCGAACTCAATGGATTGAAGATTTGGCATAACAACGGGGCGATAGTGTCTCTCGATCACTTAGGCTTTAATTCCGACAGCTATGCTTCGGGGAGACTCTACCATTCCAGAGCGGGGCGTCATATCTCTTCTGCCGAGAGTGAGTGTCGAAGCCATTGGGAAAAAAATTATCGATAATTAAGAAGAGGTGAATACGGCGAGAGGGGTTGGCGTGAGAATAGACCTTATTTTCAATAGACTACTTGAAAAAATTTATTCATCAATAATCTATAAGGTCTCTTTCGGCCAAGTATGAGGTGGCACGTTGAGATGCACACTTATGATCCCCAGACACTGTTATTACTCTACTTCGTATTACCGATATGGCTTGTCGCTGGCTTTGCCGACTGGATCTGTCATCGAGCCACTAATATCCAAGAAACGTTAATAGCTATTTTGCTTTTGGAAGTGCTGCTCTATTTTGAAGAATATTTGAGTAATAAAAGAGCCCGAAGAAAAGCCTAACCCACGGCTTTTAGCAAGCGCCATAGATTCATTGTAACCGCACCTCTTTTCGTGACAGAAACTATACTTTATTTTCATCAAGATAGTGACACTGGCAGGAGAAGGAATGATTCAACAAAACCGGCAGTTTTCGTTAAAGGTACTAACGATTAATACGCATAAGGGCTTCAATGCGTCTAATAAACGCTTCATTTTACCCGAGTTGCGCGACGCGGTACGCACCGTCAGCGCTGATATTGTCTGCCTGCAAGAAGTGATGGGCGCGCATAAAGTTCATCCGTTACATGTGGAAAACTGGCCGGACCAAACCCATTACGAGTTTCTTGCTGATACCATGTGGAGCGATTTCGCCTACGGTCGCAACGCGGTCTACCCTGAAGGTCATCACGGCAATGCCGTGCTATCTCGTTATCCTATTGAATATTATGAGAATCGTGACGTGTCGGTTGCAGGTAGCGAGAATCGTGGCCTGCTGTACTGCCGTATCGTGCCCCCCCACCTTGATTATCCTATCCATGTAATTTGCGTACATCTGGGCCTGCGAGAAGCGCACCGTCAGGCACAGCTCAACATACTGGCCGAATGGGTTAACGCTTTTCCGGAGGGAGAACCGGTGCTGGTCGCAGGCGATTTCAACGACTGGCGGCAGAAGGCCAACCACCCACTTAAAGCGCAGGCGGGCCTTGACGAGATTTTTACCCGCGCGAAGGGACGCCCGGCGCGCACTTTCCCGGTCAGTTTTCCACTCCTGCGTCTCGACAGAATCTATGTGAAAAATGCCAATGCCAGCGCGCCCTCAGCGCTGCCGCTGCGTAACTGGCGTCATCTGTCGGATCATGCCCCGTTGAGCGCGGAGATCCACCTATGAAACCCACATGGCGAGAAGGCAATCGTGTCCAGCTTCTAGAAAATGGCGACGAATATTATCCGGCTGTATTTAAGGCTATAGATAACGCGCAGCGTAAGGTGATTCTCGAAACCTTTATCTGGTTTGAAGATAAAGTGGGTCGCCAGCTGCATGCCGTGATTCTGCGCGCCGCTCAGCGGGGTGTCGATGTTGAAATGCTGCTTGACGGGTATGGAACGCCTGATTTGAGCGATAATTTCGTCAGTGAACTGACGTCGGCAGGCGTGGTGTTCCGCTATTACGACCCGCGTCCGCGGTTGTTGGGTATGCGAACCAATCTATTCCGACGTATGCACCGTAAAATTGTCGTCGTCGACAATATGGTGGCGTTTGTCGGCGGGATTAATTTCTCCGCCGAGCATATGTCCGACTACGGTCCAGAGTCCAAGCAAGACTACGCCGTGCGGGTAGAAGGCCCGGTTGTGGAAGACATATTACAATTTGAGCTGCAAAACCTGCCCGATCACGCGCAAACCCGCCTATGGTGGCAGCAACGTCGCCGCTATCATCCGGCCGAAAATCGCCAGCCCGGCGAGGCGCAGGCGCTGTTTGTCTGGCGCGATAACGACGATCATAGGGATGATATCGAGCGCCACTATCTGAAAATGCTTGCCAACGCGAAGCGCGAAGTGATTATCGCCAACGCCTATTTCTTTCCGGGTTACCGTCTGCTGCATGCCATGCGCAATGCGGCCCGACGCGGAGTACAGGTGAAGCTTATCGTGCAGGGTGAGCCAGATATGCCGATTGTAAAAGTCGGTGCGGAGCTGCTGTACAACTATCTGCTGAAGGGCGGAGTTCAGGTGTATGAATATCGTCGGCGCCCACTACACGGCAAGGTCGCGCTGATGGACACTCACTGGGCCACCGTCGGCTCCAGCAATCTCGACCCACTAAGCTTGTCGCTTAACCTTGAAGCCAATCTCATTATCCATGACCGTACGTTTAACCAAACGCTGCGTGAGAACCTTAACGGTATTATCGACAAAGATTGCCTGTGTGTAGATGAAACCATGGCCCCGAAACGCACCTGGTGGAATCTGGCGAAAAACGTGGTCGTGTTCCACTTCCTGCGTAAATTTCCGGCAATGGTCGGCTGGCTGCCGGCACACACGCCAAGGCTTGCTCAAGTAAAGCCGCCCGTACAGCCCGAAATTGAAACGCAAGATCGGGTAACGTCAGAAAATTCGGAGGTGAAACCATAATGTCTACATCGCATCTGAGGTGGCGTCTGGCGAAAAAAATCCTCACGTGGATTTTCTTTATTGCCGTGGCCGTGCTGCTGGTGGTTTATGCCCGCACGGTCAATTGGGACGACGTATGGAAGGTCATTCGTAATTACAACAGCACGTCTTTGCTGATATCTGTGGCGCTGGTGATTATCAGCTATCTGCTATACGGCTGTTACGATCTGCTCGCACGCGCTTATTGCGGACACAAACTCGCGGCCCGCCAAGTGATGCTGGTATCATTTATCTGCTACGCCTTTAACCTCACGCTTAGCACCTGGGTGGGCGGCATTGGCATGCGTTATCGGCTTTACTCCCGCCTGGGTCTACCCAACAGCACAATCACGCGCATTTTCTCACTGAGCATTACAACCAACTGGCTTGGTTATATTTTGCTGGGCGGAATTATCTTCACCTCCGGCGTGGTGGAATTGCCTTCGCACTGGTACATCGACAACGGCACATTGCGCATTGTCGGCATCGTGCTGCTGGCGATGGTGGCAGTTTACGTCTGGTTCTGCGCCTTTGCCAAGCGCCGCCATATAAAAGTTAAAGGGCAAAAGCTTGTGCTGCCGTCGTTTAAATTCGCGCTGATGCAGATGGTCATTTCCAGCGCCAACTGGATGGCAATGGGGGCGATTATCTGGCTGCTGCTGGGTCGGGATGTTAACTATTTCTTTGTACTGGGCGTGCTGTTAGTCAGCAGTATTGCCGGGGTAATTGTGCATATTCCCGCGGGGATCGGCGTGCTGGAAGCGGTGTTTATCGCGCTGCTGGCGGGAGAACATACTTCTCAGGGTACGATTATCGCCGCGCTGCTGGCCTATCGCCTGCTCTACTACTTTCTGCCGCTGATGCTGGCGCTGGTGTGCTATTTGCTGCTGGAGAGTCGGGCAAAGAAATTGCGGGCGAAGAACGAGAAGGCAATGGCGAAATAAGTCTTTAGAAAATCATTTAATGACGTAGATATACTCGCCAACACTTCTCTTATTTATCCGATTCTATCTGAATCACATATTACAGCAGTGGAAGCCTTTAAATTACGATTCGCTTGCCCTTTCAAACTAAAATTGGTCCTACCAATCAACTTAATATTTTGACCCGGCTCGCAAAACGATTTTGTGGCTGGGTCTCTGGCTTGCCAATAAGTCACATTTCATTAACTATTCTCCCTATCAACGCATTTATGCCGTATTTGGTCGGACCAAAAACTTACTAGGTTCGTCTCAGGGAGTCGTTAATGGCACCGCTTTATGCCCCCGTCGCCGACAGCCTAATCGGCAGATTGAAAGTGTTTATCGACCAGCGCCAGCTTGAAGCTGGCATGCGTCTCCCTGCCGAACGTCAGTTGGCGCAGGAGCTCGGTGTTTCGCGATCTTCGTTGCGTGAAGCCATTCAAAAGTTGATTAGCGCGGGTCTGCTGGTCAGTAAACGCGGCGGTGGGACTTTTATGCGCGAGCAGACAGCGCCGTGGGCTGAAACACAGCTGGTCGCCCCGCTGCGTGAACTGGTGATCGACGATCCGAATTATCGTTACGATATTCTTGAGGCGCGCCATTCTATTGAAGGCAGCACGGCGTGGTACGCAGCTTTGCGGGCCACACAGTCGGATAAAGATCAGCTGCAATACGCCTTCGACGCCACAATGATGCTAAACGAAAGTGAAAATCCTGACCTCGCCGCGCAGGCCGACGTGCGTTTTCATTTGGCTATCGCTTCAGCCTCCCACAACGTGGTTTTGCTGCAAACGATGCGTGGCTTTTTCGAACTGATGCAAACTTCGATAATGCAAAGCCGTCAGCGGATGTACAGCCAGCAGGCGATTTTCTCCCGTTTGAACGATCAACATCGCAGTCTGCTTCAGGCCATTCTCGACGGTGACGCCGAACGGGCGCGACAGGCGGCCATGGAACACATCGGTTTTGTGCACTCGACCATCAAAACGCTTCATGAAGATGAGGAACGGCAGGCGCGTATTGGACGCCTTCCCGGATAATCCCTTTCCATATCAGACAATGTCACCTTCACATCTCGCACAACAGGGAAATTAGACGATGATTATTTCGGCTTCCAGCGACTATCGCGCCTCCGCGCAGCGAATTCTGCCGCCTTTTTTATTCCATTATATCGACGGCGGTTCTTACACGGAAACGACGCTTAGACGTAACGTTGAAGATTTGTCGCAGATTGCGCTGCGTCAGCGGGTGTTGAAAAACATGTCCGAGCTAAGTCTTGAGACAAAATTGTTTAACGAAACGCTTTCCATGCCGGTGGCGCTGGCTCCTGTCGGACTGTGCGGCATGTACGCACGACGCGGTGAGGTGCAGGCGGCGCGGGCGGCGGCGAAAAAAGGCATTCCGTTTACCCTGTCGACGGTTTCCGTTTGCCCGATTGAAGAGGTCGCGCCCGCTATTAATCGGCCAATGTGGTTTCAGCTTTACGTGTTGAAAGATAGAGGATTTATGCGCAACGCGCTGGAGCGCGCCAAGGCCGCTGGATGCTCGACGCTGGTGTTTACGGTCGATATGCCGACGCCGGGCGCGCGTTATCGCGACGCGCATTCTGGCATGAGCGGGCCAAATGCCGCGATGCGCCGCTATCTGCAATCCGTCACGCATCCGCAGTGGGCGTGGGACGTCGGGCTCAACGGGCGGCCACATGATCTCGGCAATATTTCAACCTATCTGGGCAAACCCACCGGACTTGAAGACTATATTGGCTGGCTGGCGAATAATTTCGACCCGTCGATTTCGTGGAAAGATCTCGAATGGATTAGAGAATTTTGGGACGGCCCGATGGTTATTAAAGGAATTTTGGACGAGGAAGATGCCCGCGACGCCGTGCGTTTTGGTGCCGACGGCATTGTGGTTTCTAATCATGGCGGTCGACAGCTCGACGGCGTGCCTTCCACTGCTCGTGCCCTCCCCGCCATTGCCGACGCGGTCAAAGGCGATATTGCGATTCTGGCCGACAGCGGCATCCGCAACGGGCTAGACGTGGTGCGAATGATAGCGCTCGGCGCAGATACCGTGCTCCTTGGCCGCGCTTTCCTCTATGCTCTGGCGACGCATGGCCAACGCGGAGTCGAAGATTTATTGACGTTAATAGAGAAAGAGATGAAAGTCGCCATGACCCTGACGGGCGCCAAAAACATCAGCCAAATCACCCCGGAATTACTGGTCCGCGGCGGATTGACGGAGTTGGCGGGATAACAAAAGAGATGCCTAATCATTTTAGCGGATTGGGCATGATCAATAATTAATAGACGAACTCAGTTGCGATACCCTACTATCTTCCGCCTTTAAACCGCCTTTAATTTCATTCGAAAATGGCGTTGGCAGCAGGCGAAAGTGACACTACATAAATGAAAATTGAGCATCTTCCTTTAGATCAAAATATCAACGGATGGGCAGCGATTAAGGCGGAGACGCCGCGCTATCCTTCTTTGCGCGGCAACGTGACTGCCGACTGGCTGGTGATTGGCGCGGGTTATGCCGGTTTGGCGTTTGCGCGGCGTATTGCCGAACTACGCCCGCACGAAAAGGTGGTGGTGCTCGACGCCATCAATATTGCCGACAACGCTTCCGCGCGAAACTCTGGCTTTGTGATTGATTTACCCCACACCGTCGGCAGCTCTTCCTCTGAACTGGCGCAGGCCAATACTTATCGTCGGCTGCTGCAATACGGCGTGAAGCATCTTAAAGAGACCGTTGATAATCATCAAATAGATTGCGATTGGTTAAATTCAGGCAAATATCACTGCGCGGTCAGTCCGCAATTTGATGGCGAAATCGATCATTATCAGCAGGAGCTCACCACGCTGGGCGAAAGTCATCAGCTGCTGGAACAGGCCGAGTTAACACAACGTTTGGGCACAGATTTTTATCGCCGCGCGGTCTATACGCCGAACTGTATTCTGGTGAATCCGGCGGCGCTGGTGGGCGGATTGGCCGCCACGCTGCCGGAAAATGTCACCGTTTATGCCAACTCACCCGCACTACAGATTGATACTCAAAACGGTATTTACGCCCAGACGCCGCACGGCGAAATTCGCGCCCGCAAGCTGATGCTGGCGATCAACGGGGCGAGCCGTGGACTCCCTTTGTATAAAGGTAGCGTGTTTGCAATGTCGACCTTTGCGACTCTGACCGAGCCACTTTCGCTGCGCCAACGCGAGCGGCTCGGCAATATCGCGCCGTGGGGGCTTACGCCGGTCAACGCGCTGGCCGGTGCGACGCTGCGCTATACCCACGACCATCGATTCTTGATCCGCGAACATGTGAATTTCGCGCCAAAATTAGTCACTAATGCCGTCGAAACCGGCAAACATGCGCGTCGTCATCAGGCGCTGTTTGCTCGTCTTTATCCGCAGTTAACTGACCTTGATATGGCCTACAGCTGGTCTGGGCTGATTAGCATTACCCGTAACGGCGCGCCGGTGTGGGGCACGCTGGCACCTAATGTTTATTCGGCTGCGGGCTGCAATGGTTCAGGAATTTCCAAGCAAAGCGCGTTCGGTCGCCTGCTGGCAGAACACGCGCTAGGTGAGGATAACCCGCTGCTGGCCGATATGCAGACGGTCGGTCGGGCCAATTATCTGCCGCCGCGTCCGTTTTTAGACTTGGGCGTAAAGAGCTTTATAGCTCGAGAACGCTGGCGTTCAAAAAGGGAGCTTTAACTCAGGCTATCAATCGAAAGCGAAAGCGAACTTGAAAGTGTACTTGTAAGTGAACTTGTTAATGGTAAAAGCCGGTCGTTTATCGCGACCGGCTTTTGCCATTTCAGAAGTGAGCGGAATATCTTGGGTCGTTACAAGTTCGAAAAGGCTAAACGCGGCGTTTATCGACTTTTGCGACGATGCGATCGCCGATCCACTGGATCCCGCAGACCATCACTATCAATACGATAATCACTTCGACCATCACCGCGGTTTCGAATCGCTGGTATCCGTAGCGGATTGCAAGGTCACCCAAGCCGCCTGCGCCAATCGCGCCCGCCATCGCCGAGGCACCAATTAAGGCCACCAGCGTCACAACGAATCCGGAAAGAATGCCGGGCAGCGCTTCGGGGATCAGCACGTCCCAAACGATGCGCAGCTTGCTGGCACCCATCGCGCGCACGGCGTCGATTAATCCGCGGTCAACGTCACGCAGCGAAACCTCGGCGACCCGCGCGAAATAAGGCGTGGCGGTAATCGACAATGGCACCATCGCTGCCCATGTCCCGAGGGAGGTGCCAACCAAAAAACGCGTCACGGGGATAAGCGCCACCAGCAAAATGATAAACGGCAGTGAACGAAAACCGTTAATCACCAAGCCAAGCGAGCGATTGATCCAATGATTTTCGGCGATGCCGCCGGGCGCGGTCATCACCAGAATCAGGCCCAGCGGCAGGCCCGCAACCAGTGAAAACAGGCCGGAAACCGCCGTCATCAACAGCGTTTCTTCAATGGCATTAATAAGCAAATCAAGCATGACCGGTGACATAACCTATCAACTCCACATGTGCCTGCTGCTGTTGCAGCCAGTGTAAAATATTTTGCTCGGACTCGGCATTCGCCACCGGCACGGAAAAGAAGAATCGCACCACGGCGTAATGCTGAATGTGGTCGACGCCGCCCTGAATCAGGCGAAACTGTCCGGCCAGCTCGGCGGCCATCAGAGTAAGAATTTCGCCCTGCCTCGCCTGTCCTACGTCATCCTGCGCGGCATAATGCACGCTATAAATCGCCTCGCCCGCACGATGTTGAGAAAGCTTTTCGGCTAACGCCTCTGGCAGCTGCGGCAATAAACCGCTCAACAATGTTCGGGTCAACGCAGACTGTGGATGCGCGAATACTTGCCACACCGGCCCTTCTTCAATAATCTCGCCCCCGTTTAATACGGCAACGCGATGGGCCACCTTTTTGATCACTTCCATCTCGTGGGTAATGAGCAGCACGGTAATGCCGAGTTTCTGATTAAGCGACTGCAAGAGTGCCAAAATAGAACGGGTCGTTTCCGGATCCAGCGCGGAGGTCGCTTCGTCACATAACAGCAGCGCCGGATTGGCCGCCAGCGCGCGGGCTATGCCAACCCGCTGCTTTTGACCCCCCGACAACGCGGCCGGATACTGCGCGGCTTTATCTTCCAACCCGACCAGCGCCAACAGCTCGGCGACCCGCGCTTTGCGCTGCGCTTTATCGTAACCGGCAATCTTTAACGGCAGCGCGACATTCTGCTCCACGGTTTTCGCCGACAGCAGATTAAAGTGCTGAAACACCATGCCCACGCGGCTGCGCACCGATTGCAGCTGTTTTTCGCTGAGACCGGTAATGGGATTGCCTTCAATTTCGATAATCCCGTCGTCCGGCCTTTCCAGCCCGTTCAAACAGCGGATTAGCGTCGATTTACCCGCCCCGCTGCGGCCGATAATGCCCACGATTTCGCCACGTTTTACCGTTAACGACACATCTTTTAGCGCCTGCGTGGTGCCAAAACGGCGGTTAACGTGGTGTAAACGCACCACCTCTTCAGATTCTGCCGACGCGGCGCCAACGGCGTGTTCTGCCTGATTCCGCGTAGCTGGCAGAGGGTGTTTATCTCGCGCTGAGTTGGCGGTGAAATGCGCCTCGGTCTCAGAGATTACAGTCATTTTTTTTCCTTACCCGGCGACAGGCGATTACCAGGTGGTCACACCCGTACCTTTATAGACTTTGTTGAATTCGGTTTTTACTGCGTCGTTTTGATAGGCGCTGACCAACGTTTTCACCCACGTCGCGTTAACGTTTTCTTTCTTCACGGCAATAAAGTTGGTGTAGGGATTGCCCTTGGTCGGCTCCTGCGCGATGCGGTCGACCACGGTCAGGCCACTTTTCAACGCCCAATCGGTGTTAACCACGGCGGCGTCCAGGTCTGGAACGGAACGGCCAATAATGCCGGAATCCAGCTCTTTAATTTTAAGATGACGCGGGTTATCCGTGATGTCGGCGGTGGTGGCCGCAATCCCAACGCCCGGTTTGAGTTTTAACAAACCTTGCTGCTCAAGTAACACCAAAGCGCGCGCTTCGTTTGAAGGATCGTTTGGTACGCCAATAACCGCGCCGTCTTTAAATTCTTTGGCCGTTTTTACTTTTTTGGAATAAAGGCCGATCGGCCACACGGCGGTATCGCCAACGCGTACGATGTCGTAGTGATTGACCTTAATCTGGTTATTAAGGAAAGGCTGATGCTGGAAGGCGTTGGCGTCGACCTCGTTTTCCTGCAACGCTTCGTTTGGCTGGTTGTAATCATTAAACACTACGGTTTTGACCGTTAAGCCTTTCACAGCCGCCTGTTTGATGACTTCGCGCCAAACGTCTTCATCTTCGCCACTCATGATCCCGACTTTAATAGAGGTTTTATCGGCCGCGTAGGCTGCCGAAAGCGGGGCTATAGCGCCAGCGATGAATACTGCCGAAGTCGTGGCCAGCAGAAAGGCGCGATTTAATTTATTTTTAGTCAGGTTGAGCAGAGAGCGCATGAATAAATCCTCAAAAGATTAACGGGCTAAGTTTCTGGCTGCCGATGATAAGGGGATCTAGGCGGCAATTTTGGCAGTATACTCATCCACTTATATCTTAATAATAATATTTGAAGAACCGTTATATTTATTTGGAATATCATTCGTAATCCCTTGGCGTGGCGAGAGATTTATGGAGCGTTGCGATAAACGAGGGAAAATAGGCCGATTTTAGAAACAATTTCTAACATTTACTCACGCAATGAATGATAATGCTTTTCATTCACGGCAGATAATGATAATTATTATCCCCGAAAAAACGCCCCTCTTTACCTGACCGATATTCCAGGCGCCGATTCGGCACGCTCGGAGAAAAGTAAGGCAGGAAGGAAAACCTTACTACTTTGCGAAGAATTATTTTATGGAGAACAAAATGTCATTACGTTTTGCACCAGCGAAAGCAGGCTTCACCTCAGCATTGTTGCTGACCTCCCTTTTCTTCTCTGCTTCGACACTGGCAGAAAGCCACGTGTCGATGGAAAGAAAAGCCGTCGGCAAAGGCGTTTACGAGTTGGCGTACAGCGCGGACCAGAAAGCGCTGTTCGTGGCCTCTTCACAGGGTCGCGCGGAAAAAACCGGCATGCTTTATCGTTTGGATCCGACCAGCCTTGCCGTGAATAAGGCGATTACCACTAACCTCAAGCCTTTTGGCGTCGCAATTAACCACAAGACTGATACCGTTTTTCTGGGTAACACCACCAACAGCGCCGTAACCTCGGTTGATGCGAAAACCAATCAGGTGAAAAAAGAGCTGGTGCTGGATAGCCGTCCGCGCACTGAAAAAGAGCGCCCATTGGCACCGCGCGAGCTGGTAGTTAATGAAGAAACCAACAACGTTTACATTGGCGGTTTAGGTAAAGAGAGCGTGATTTGGGTGGTTAACGGTGAAAACCTGACGCTGACTCACACTATCGAAGGCGTCGGTAAAATGGCGACCGGCCTGGCTATCGATGCGAAAGCGTCCCGTCTTTACATCACCAACGGTGATAACGAATTCGTGACTGTAGATACCAAGACCAACAAAGTGTTATCGAAAGTGAAAATCGATAACGAAGGCGAGCACTTCTATCTGAATATGAGCCTGGACACTGCCAAGCATCGCGCATTCGTTACCGATTCGAAAGCCGACGACCTGCTGGTTCTGGATACTCAAAACGGCAAAGTGTTGCAGAAAATCGCCCTGCCAGCCTCTTTGGCGGTGCTGTTCAACCCAGCGCGCAACGAAGTCTACGTGACTCATCGCAACGCGGGTAAAGTCAGCATCATCAATGCCGACAGCTATAAAGTGCTGGAAACTCTGGATATGCCAACGCATCCGCAGAGCCTCGCGCTGGCAGACGATGGCCAGACGCTGTTTGTTTCCGTTAAACAGGAATCAAGCCGTCAGAAAGAAGCCACCGATCCTGATGAAGTGGTACGCGTTACCTTTAAATAAAGCGTAACCTTTCCCGCCTGCGGTGAGTCAGCGCCCGGGCGGGGAAACTTATTTTCAATGTTTTATGTAGTAAACAGTTTTATGCTGTAAACGGTTTTATGCTGTGAACGGTTTTATTAAGTAACATTTTTATCCTATAAACATTTTCATCTCCTTTTAATCGGGGGAGAGTACGCCACATATTGTGGGCCAGAATCAATTAATAAGGCCTGACAATAAAAATAATAATTATGACATCCTAAAAATATTTCTATTTTATATCGGACAATTTAATGAATACCTCAACAATTTTTGAAAGTAAGGCTTTTAAACAAAAAGCTTATAAAGAAAAGGCCTATAAAAAAACGGCGCTCGCGCTGATATTAATGGGCTTTGTAGGCGGCACCAGCGCCGCTTCTGTTAATGAAGAGAAAGAGCGCGAGAATGACAGCGAAGATACGCTGATTATTCGCGAAACCGCCGAGCAGGAATTAAAACAGCAGGCCGGTGTATCTATTATTAATTCTGAAGATTTAAAACGTACGCCACCCGTCAACGATTTATCAGACATTATCCGTAAGATGCCGGGCGTTAATCTGACCGGCAATACCGCTTCCGGTAGCCGCGGCAATAATCGCCAAATAGACATTCGCGGCATGGGGCCGGAAAATACCTTAATTCTGATCGACGGTAATCCGGTTAAATCCCGTGATAGCGTGCGATACAGCTGGCGTGGCGAGCGCGATACGCGCGGTGATACCAACTGGGTGCCACCAGAAATGGTTGAACGTATTGAAGTTATTCGCGGCCCGGCGGCGGCGCACTACGGGTCCGGCGCGGCGGGCGGCGTGGTGAATATCATCACTAAACGTCCTACCAATAAATGGGGCGGCTCGTTGTCATTATTTACCAATCAGCCAGAGAGCGATAAAGAAGGTGCCACCAAGCGCGCCAACTTTAGTCTCAGCGGCCCATTGAGTAATGACGACAGCCTGACTATGCGTCTTTACGGCAATATTAATAAGACCGATGCCGACAGCTGGGATATTAATAGCGCCCAAAATGGTTCACAGGCAGCAGGTCGCGAAGGGGTGCGTAATCGCGATATTAATAGCGTCGTGTCGTGGAAAATGACGCCGAATCAAATAATAGATTTTGAATTTGGTTACAGCCGTCAGGGTAATATTTACACCGGCGACACGCAGTACAGCAGCAGCAGTAATACCACGCAAGATCTGGCGCAGTCCGGCGCGGAAACCAACCGGCTTTACCGCCAGAATTATGGCCTGACCCACAACGGTATTTGGGATTGGGGCCAGTCTAAACTGACTTTCTCCTACGAGAAAACCAATAATACCCGTCTCGATGAAGGCATGGCCGGCAGTGGCGAAGGCCGAATTACCGATGCGCAAACTTATTCCACCAGCCGATTAGAGAATTATCGCGGCAACGGCGAGCTCTATATTCCGTTTGAATTTTACACGGATAACACGCTGACCGTCGGCACCGAATGGACCCGTGAAGAGCTAAACGATCCGGCGTCGATGGGCTTTAGCTCCTCTTCCGACACCACCGTCGGAGGCGTTTCGGCCAACGGCGCAGGCCGCAGCAGCAAAAACAGTGCTAGCCTCGGCGCGCTGTACCTTGAAGACAACATGGATTTCGCGGGCGGCGCAACCAAGCTTATTCCGGGTATTCGCTTTGATCATCACAGTCAGTTTGGCAATAACTTCAGCCCAAGCCTGAACCTCCAGCAGGACCTCGGCGATAAATTCAAGCTGAAAGCCGGTATTGCACGCGTGTTTAAAGCGCCGAATCTCTATCAATCCAGCGGCGGCTATTTGATGCAAACGCGCGGCAACGGCTGCCCGACCTCAATTGCCACAGGCAGTTGTTATCTGCTGGGCAACGACGACCTTGATGCTGAAGTCAGCATCAACAAAGAGGTCGGCATTCAGTTCAGCGACAACGGCTATAACGCAGGCTTAACCTATTTTCGTAACGATTATCGAAACAAAATCGTTGCAGGCGATGACCTGATTTCCAAAACGGCGTCGGGTGCCAACGTGCTGCAATGGGAAAATGGCGGCAAAGCCCTGCTCGACGGTCTTGAAGCCAACCTGCAAGTGCCGGTGCTGGAAGACGTGCTGAACTGGAATACCAACGCGACCTACATGTTTCGTTCGAAACAGAAATCGACGGGCAATCCGCTGTCGATTATTCCGAAATACACCATTAATACGGCGCTCGACTGGCAGGTCAACGACAAGCTGGCGCTCAATGCCAACCTGACGACGTATGGCCGTCAAAAACCGCGTACTCAGGTTGAAAGTCGTACCGAAGCGAATAGCGGGCTTTCTGCCAACCAGATTGGCGGTTACTCGATTGTCGGCATCGGCGGAAACTACAGCATCAACAAAAATCTGCGCGTGAATGCGGGTATCACCAACCTGCTCGACAAAAATCTGTATCGCGCAAACGACGGCGCATCAACCTATAACGAACCGGGCCGCGCCTACTACGCGGGCGTGACCACATCGTTTTAATTGTTTGTAAATCAATCATCCTGCTTTCTGAAAGCGCGTGATAGGGTAATTGGGCCCGTTCGAAGAAATTCGGGCGGGCTTTTCTGATTCTGTGGTCAATAAAACGCCTCAATCGACGACGTAACGGAGGCCAGCGGCTATATTTTTAGCTGCACGCTTTGTCGATTCGTTCTCTTTCCAACCTTGGGAGTTGCCATGACACGTCTAACAGCCAAAGATTTCCCCCCCGAACTGCTTGAACTCTATGACTATTATGCCCACGGCAAAATTACCAAACGCGAGTTTCTGTCGATGGCGGCGCGCTACACCATCGGTGGCATGGCGGGTTTGACGCTGCTCAATTACATGAGCCCCAATTACGCGCTGGCGCAGCAGGTGGAATTTACCGATCCTTCGATTCTGCCCGAATATATTCACTACGAATCGCCGCAGGGCAATGGCGAAGTTAGGGCCTATATGGTGAAACCGGCCAATGCATCCGCAAAAACACCAGCTGTCGTCGTGGTGCACGAAAATCGCGGGCTGAACCCGTATATAGAAGACGTGGCCCGTCGCGTCGCCAAGGCTGGTTTTATCGCGCTGGCACCCGATGGCCTAAGTTCGGTAGGCGGCTATCCGGGCAATGACGAAAAGGGCAAAGAGTTGCAGGCGCAGGTCGATCCGACCAAATTAATGAATGATTTTTTTGCTGGCATCGATTTTATGATGCACCACCAGCAAACCACCGGAAAAGTCGGCATTACCGGTTTTTGTTATGGCGGCGGCGTGGCAAACGCAGCGGCCGTGGCGTTTCCGGAATTAGCCGCCGCTGTGCCATTTTATGGCCGCCAGCCGAAAGCCGAAGATGTGCCGCGTATTAACGCGCCCCTTCTGCTGCATTACGCCGAATTAGATAAAGGCATTACCGACGGTTGGCCCGCTTACGAAAAGGCGTTGAAAGCCTCGGGCAAAGTTTATCAAGGCTACGTGTATAAAGGCGCCAACCACGGATTCCACAATGATTCCACGCCGCGTTACGATAAAGCCGACGCCGAATTAGCCTGGGATCGCACCATCAAATGGTTTAAGCAGTATCTTGTTTGAGAGCCACGTTAATTTTAGTCGTATCGGGTTTGTGAAGGCGCAAAAAAAGGCTCTTATGAGCCTTTTCTATTTATGTATTTTCTATTTATTCTGTCATTTACTCAGCACGCTGAGATCAGTTATTCGCCAGATCCATTTTCGGCTTCGACGAATTAAAGGTGATTTGCGCGCCCTGCTCTTTCTGCAATCTGCGCGCTTCGAGATAGACAGATTTCCAGTAAGGATTATTCAGCGATGAACGCATCACGCCTTTACTGACCGAGGCGTGCAGGAATTGCTGATTGGTGTCGTAAAAGCCGACGTGCAGACTGTTTTTAATGCGGAAAAAGACTAAATCGCCGGGCTGAAGATGTCCGGCAGCCACCGGTTGACCCATGGTAATAAGCTGCGTGGTAGTCACGCGATCCATCGGAATATTAAAGCGGTCTTTGAGCGTGCGCCAGACAAAACCTGAACAGTCTACGCCGGATAATTTCGTGCCGCCCCAATGATAAGGCGTGCCTTGCCAGGAATACATTTGGTCATGAAGCGCTGCCACCACCGAAATCAAATCGGGGTTAGGATTGGCAGAATCGCCGGCATCCGCAGAGTCCATATTCGAGTCAGCATTATGGGCAGATTTTGACGAGCATCCTGCCAATACCAGCAACGACACGAACAAAATACTTTTCAGGAGATCTCTCGGCTTCATTAAATAAACCAGGCAATTAAAACAGTTGGGTGAGAATTTATAACCTATATATTGACGTGGCAGAATAGGCTAGGGTTCATCTTACTTTAAATTACATAAGTTTACACTAACTGACTTAAAGACAAGTCTACTAGAAGGCACTAAATCGAAAAATTCTCTTTAAATTATAGGCTTATCTTTAGGAAATGACCTATATTACCTGTAACGCGATTATGTATTTAAGCCCTTAATCGGCGGCTCCGCGTTAGCATTACGATAAGAAAAATGGTACTTAACAATATCTGTGGGGTTTTAAAATGAATATAGTTTTCAAGCGCAACCTGTTAATTCAGGCACTCAAAGTATCCACCCTTTCCCTTATTTTAGGTACCACTATGTCTTATGCGGAAGCGAGAACTTATACGGAAGAAAGTCTTCCATTAACATCAGCGCCTCAAGACCTCCCTGCGCAAACGTTTTTAGTCGGGTCGTGGACAGGTCAAACCACGGGTAAATTAGTGCAGAAAGCTATCTATCCAAGTCAGGGAATTTATCGCCTGCGTTTAAATAGCGATGGCACGCTGCTGCCTCTCGACGTGCTGAAAATATCCAGCCCTTCATGGATAGTTTTTAGCCACGATTATAAATTTGCCTATACCACCAATGAAAACGAAAAGGGTTCGGTGACGTCCCTGCAGGTTTCGCCAGAGGGCAAACTTAAGACGCTGAATGAAGTCGACAGTCACGGGCAGCATCCTACTCACGCCTCCATCACGGCCGACGGTAAATATCTGCTGGCGGCCAACTATTCGGTAGGCCCTAATCAGGCGGGATTTAGTGTCTTCCCTATTCAGGCCGATGGCAGCCTAGGAAATTTATTACAGCACGTGCCTTTAATTAAGGGCTCGCACGCCGTTGCGGACAGACAGGCCAGCGGCCATGCCCACTCGGTTAATATCAGCCCAGACGGTAAACTGTTATTTGTGGCTGATTTAGGCGCTGACGTTGTTCACGCCTATCATTATCAATCTGCCGAGCAACCTCCCTTTATAGCGGCGCCACAGTTTGACCTTCATTTCAAGCCGGGTGAAGGCCCACGCCATATGACGTTCTCCAAAGATGGCAAGTTTGCTTATGTCAGCACGGAAATGTCGGCGAAAGTACACGTATTCGCGATAGAACAAGACAAGCTATCCGAAATTCAAACGTTGGATTTAACGCCAAGCGCTAAAGCAGAAGATAAAGCTGGTGCGGGAATTCTATTTAGCCCAGACGGCAAGTTTTTATACGTGGGTAATCGCGGAGAGGTAAACCAAATTGCGGTCTTTAAAGCGGATGCGACGAGCGGCAAATTAAGCTCGGCCAATACTTTCTCGGCGGGCGGTATTGAGCCTCGTGCTTTTGCCTTTGATAAAACCGGGCAGTATTTGCTGATTGCCAACGTCTATTCAAATAATATCGTCGAGTTACGTCGTGACGCTGATACCGGTGCGCTAACGCCAACGGGCGTCACGGTGCAAATTGGCACCCCAACCGATATTAAGTTTTTACCGTAATCTCTAATTATTGAATTAACCGGCTTAATAAATGGTTATCAAAGAGTCATTAAGCCTATTGGGAATGAGCCATAACAAAAAAGCCTGCTCACGCAGGCTTCTGGCACTGTTTAAGGATTCACTCTCAAACTTTATCTCTTAAACAGACTGCCACTCTTTTTCAACATCAGACTTGGATTTCGACAACACAACTTTGTTGTCATCTACGTCTTTTACCCAACTAATCGGGATCAGGTGGTGCTTGCCGCCTGCTTCTGGGTCACTTTTTGCCAGCTTGATTTTGTCTTCGCCATCTAGGTGATCGACGATCCCTACATGTTCGCCGTTAACGTCAACAACCTGAGCGTGATCCAGAATTTTGCTTGTATCGACCATACATCCTCCTTTGTTAAAGTTATTTAAGGCTAGTAGAGGGTGGCGATTTTTTCCAAAGTCTCTAGAAAACTAAGATAATCCTTAGGCGCCTAACGGGATCACATTTAGATGCGGCGCTATTTTTTTCGGGTGCCGGGCTTGAGCCCTTTATGAAGTTCCTGCATGCGTTTCATTGAACGCATTGTCCGCTGCGACGAGAGCGAAGCGACCGAAAACACCAGCATTTCAAGGCAGATAAGCACGGTGCCATGTAATGGAACGCGACCGTTTTCACCGCCGCGCGGCACGTTAATGACGACTTCAGCCTCTTTGGCAAACTGCGAATCCACGGCATTAGTCAATAAAATCAGCGGAATACCCAGCCGTTTAGCTTCGCGCAGCGTCGTCATTCCTTCACGATGCGCCGACTTCTGCGCCATCATAATCAGCACGTCGCCTCGTTTTAATGCCAGTAGCTGTTCCGCTAGACCGATTCCAACCCGATTTAATGAGACGGCGGGCAGGCCGATACGATTGAATAATCGCACGCTATAATCGGCAAGAATGCCGGAGGCGTTAATGCCGAATACCGCCACATTTCGCGCCTCGTTTAAGAGTGAAACCGCCTGCGAAAGCGCAATTCTGTTGGCGGCGGACGATAACGCATCGCACGCCTGTCGATGCCCTTCAAGCACAAAATCGATGCTTGATTGCGTATCATGAGTCAGCTCATCGACCGTAGTGTGCATTTTTTCGGTGGAGTTCATGACGGGCTCAAACCAGCGGGCGAGCGTAGTTTTCAGGTCGCGCAGGCCGGTAAATCCGAGAGCCTGTACGGCGCGGACCACGGTAGCGTCGGAGGTATTCACTGCGGCGGCAATTTCCAGCGCGGTATTTTCAAGGATCCCTTCCCTATTTTCGTTTATGTAGCGTAAAACCGACTGTAAGCGCGGCGAAAGCTGATGCCCTCGCGCGCGTAATCGTTCGCCAAAAACGTCACTACGTTGACTGGTTTTTAAGACAGAGGCTGCTGTTTTCATTGTTTTTTATCTCTTAACATCCGTCCTGCGCATCAAAGTCAGGGATGTTCTTTTGTAGTGAATTGCCAATATTACTACAACATTTACTACTACATCACCATATGTTTGAATGATTATCAATTGCGATAAAGAGCGTTTATTTTCGCCGCCGTTTTTCTTCCTCAGGGTCAGTGATTCAAAATGAAAAAAAGCATCAAGGAATACAATTCCAGCCGGTATTCCGTTACCCCTTGCTCGTTGAAAGTTAAAGCGGCGCTCTGTGGCGGCCTTTTCCTTTCCTCTACTGCCGTTTATGCCGCTGAAAACAGCAACACCATTACTGTCACGGCCGACGATCAGCTCGACAATGCCTACAGCAGCCCGGTGACCTCGGTTGCCAGCAAGACGCCAACTTCGCGCCTGAATGAAGCGCAATCTGTCTCCGTAGTGACCGAAAAACAGCTTAACGACTACCAAATTACCAGCCTGAGTGACGCGATGCGCTTTGTGAGCGGCGCGGCGGAAACTAATACACTGGGCGGCACGGAAGATGGCATTGTGCGTCGCGGTTTTGGTACCAACTCCGATGGTTCGATTTTTCGTGACGGCATTCGCAGCAGCCAGGGACTGAATCTTGACGCCACGGCAGAGCGCGTTGACGTCCTCAAAGGCTCCGCCTCGCTGCTTTACGGCATCCTTAATCCGGGCGGCATGATCAACATCGTCAGTAAAAAACCGCAGTACGATTGGCACACTATTGTCGGCGGCCACTACAACAGCACCGGCGGCGGCGCAGGCTCAATCGACGTCACAGGCCCATTAGGCAATGGTTTCGCCTTTCGACTGATTGCCGAAAAGCAGGATCAGGATTACTGGCGCGGATTTGGCAGTCAAAAACACAATCTGATCGCCCCTTCCTTACAGTGGTATGGCGAAAAAGCCAGCTTTTATGTGAGCTACGAGAGCTATCAGTATGATATTCCTTACGATCGCGGCACGGCGTTTATCAACGGCAAACCGGTTTCTATCGGCTATAAAACGCGTCTTGATGACTATACCAACCACGCGTGGGGCCGTAATCAGACCTTTAATTCGCATTGGGATTATCAGCTCAGCGATGTCTGGAGCACGCGCCTGACCTTCGGCATGAACCAGCGTCAGTACAATAATAATGAAGTTCGCGTCACGGCGATCAACGCCACTACCGGCGCGGTGACTCGTCGAGCCGATGCCAATCGCGGCTTTAATCACAAAACCAAATACGTTTCTTGGGATGTTACGGGCACGCCTGAACTCTTTGGCATGACCCACAATCTGGTGCTGGGCACGGATTATGAGATGATCCAGACCTATCGCGCGCACGCCTACACGGGTACAACCAACAGCGTTTACACGTTGGACAACCCCGTTTATGGCATGACGCCGGTCACCGACAGCAGCACGGAAAAAACGTCGACCAGCAATTTACTTAATCGTCTTCACAGCCGCTCTTTGTACGCCAAAGACAGCATTGACCTGACTTCAAAATGGACCGCCGTGGCCGGTGCGCGCTATCAGCATTATGAGCAGCGCCAGTCGCAGGGGTTTAATCCCGTCGTTGAAACGTACAGCGATGAGGGCAACAAATTCCTGCCGCAAACCGGCCTTATCTACAAGCTGACGCCGGATATTTCCCTTTACGGCAGCCTGAGTAAATCCTTTACGCCGTCTACCGATGTTGATGATAACGGCAACGTGGGCAAGCCTGAGCAGGGCACGACCTATGAAATCGGTGGCAAATGGCAGATGACGCCGGCGGTATTTGCCTCCGTGGCGCTCTATCGGATCGATGAAAGAAATGTGTCGTTATCGTTGAATGGCTCAACTTATGCCGTCAATAAAGCCCGTTCGACAGGCGCAGAATTTGAAATCAACGGCGAGATCTTGCCGAGCTGGAATCTCAGCGCCAACTACAGCTACGATCAGGCCAAGATCGTCGACGATCAAAACAACGCGGCGAATAATGGTCATCGACTGCAAAACGCGCCGCGCAATTCGGGTGCCGTCTATCTCAGCCATACACTCGACTGGCATCTCTTGCCGGGTAATTTCCACGTTGGCGGCGGCGCGCGTTATATGGGTTCGCGCGCGGGTGACCCGGATAATAGCTTCAGCCTGCCGGATTATGTGGTGGCCGACAGCTTTATCGGCTGGGACAACACGCTGTGGGGTGAAAAAACGCATCTTCAACTGAACGTTAATAACCTGTTTAACAAGCACTATTACACGTCAAGCGGGGGTAATTTGCGGGTTGAAGAAGGTGAAACGCGTAACGCCGTGCTGAGTGCCAGCGTCGAGTTTTAGTGATCCAGCACTAAGCCATCGATAAACGTAGAGCATTAAGGAAGGGTTGGCGCCCTTCCTTTTGTTATTTATAGCCGCCGCGTTACACGCTGATTGCCGTAGAATTATCGTCCAGCCTCACAAAACGGGAAGATATCCCGCCCTCGCCATTGCGCCCAAGTCCACATCGCCTATATGTTAATTTATATTTCCAATATGTAAACAAGGGTAAATATAAATGTTAAATAAATTCAAAGTTTCTTTGGTTACGTTGACGGTGCTTTTCTCAGTTTCGGCCTGGGCGGATTTTCCGCAAGGGTATCCGGCCGATTATCAAAAAACGGTAGATGGCGCGAAAAAAGAAGGCAAGGTCGTCATCTATTCCACCACGGATACCAAAGCCGCTGGTCCGCTGATTCAGGGCTTTGAGGCGACCTATCCGGGCGTGAAAGTTGAATATAACGATATGAACAGTACCGAATTGTACAACCGTTATATCAGCGAACAGGCGGCGGGCGGCACCAGCGGCGACGTGGTGTGGAGTTCGTCGATGGACACGGCGCTAAAACTGGCGACCGACTACGCCGAAGAGTACGCCTCGCCGGAACAAAAACAGCTGCCAAAATGGGCGGTATGGAAAAATAAAGCCTATGGCACAACCTATGAGCCGGTGGTATTTATTTATAACAAACGTTTAATCCCAGCGGGTGATGTGCCCGATTCACACGTTGCGCTGGCCAAGCTTATCGCCAGCCAAACCGACAAATTCAAACGCAAAGTGACGACCTATGATATTGAAAAATCAGGGTTAGGTTTTATGCTGTCGGTGCAGGATTTCAAAGCGGATCCGGATTACTTCAAAAAGCTCGCCGACATTGCTAAAGGCGGCCTGACGGTGCAGTCCTCGACGGGCACCATGATGGAACGCGTTTCCTCCGGTGAAAACCTGATTGGTTTCAACATACTAGGTTCCTACGCCGAAGCGCGTGCCAAAACTGACCCGACGCTCGGCATCTCTTATCCGAAAGACTATACGCTGGTGCTCTCCCGCGTGAGTTTTATCAGTAAAGAGACCGCCAACAGCAACGCCGCCAAGCTGTGGCTTGACTACGTGCTGTCGGAAAAAGGCCAGAGTATCTTGGCAAATCAGGCCGATATTCCTTCGATTCGCAACGATATCGAAGGCAAAAATGATATCGACGGCATGACCAAAATGCTGGGCAACGCGCTTAAACCGATTCCGGTCGATGAAACGCTGCTGGAATATTTGCAGCAGAAAAAGCGTCTGGATTACATCAAACAGTGGCGCGAAGCGTCGGCAAAATAGCCCTCTTACTTCCCTTCTTCCAATCACGGGGGAAGGGACTTAACGCGTTGTCTTGCTTGAGAATATAGGGACTGTTTATGAGTGGTTTGCTGAGAAAATGGCAAAGTCTGCCGCGCAGCGTGGTGGTGATTATCACGGCACTGGTCATTTATGTGCCGCTCTCCTTTATTATCATTCAGAGTTTCCTTTCTGCCCCGTTCTTCTCGCCCTCCAAAGTCATCAGTCTGGAAGCGTTCGAATTCATCTTCACCGATCCAGACTTTTATAAAGCGTTGAAAAGCGGATTTATTCTCGCCTTTGGGTTGGTGGTGATCGCCATTCCGCTCGGCGGGATCCTGGCCTTTTTAATGGTCAGAACCGATTTACCCGGCCGACGTTTTATTGAACCGCTGATTCTGGTGCCCATTTTTGTTTCGCCGATGGTGCTGGGCTTCGGTTATGTGGTCGCGGCAGGGCCGGTCGGCTTCTTCTCGCTGTGGGCCGAGTCGCTGTTTGGCTTTGTGCCGTGGAATATCTATTCGATGGCGAGCATCGTGGTGATTGCCGGGTTAACTCACGTGCCGCACGCTTATTTGTATATCTCCTCGGCGCTGCGCAGTGTTGGGTCCGACGTGGAGGAAGCCGCGCGAACGGCGGGCGCTTCGCCGCTACAGGTAATGACCGCCGTCTCACTGCCGATGGTGCGGCCGTCTATTTTGTATGCCTGCGTGCTGCTGTTCTTCCTAGGGCTGGAAGTGTTCGGCTTGATGCTGGTGCTTGGCGATCCCGAAGGCAATCTGGTGCTCGCCACCTATCTTTATCAGTTAACCAACAAGCTCGGCACGCCGTCTTATCATCTGATGGCAGCAGTTGCGGTAGTGTTGATTTGTATCACTATTCCGTTGGTGATGCTGCAACGCCGGTTGATGCGCACCGCCAACCGTTTTGTCACTATGAAAGGCAAAGCCTCACAGGCGCGCGCTCTGCCTCTCGGAAAATGGCGCTGGGTAGCCGGTGCGGTGGTGGTATTTTGGCTGACGATCACTATCGGCGTGCCGCTGGTCGGCGTGGTGCTGCGGGCGTTTATTTCTAACTGGGGCGTGGGCGTTTCGCTGTGGGATGAGCTTTCTCTTAATACGTTCCGCACCATTTGGCAGCAGCCAAACCTGCTACGCGCTATCGTTAACTCGATGGCGATTGGCGTGATTGGCGGCGCGCTGGCGGTAGTCTGCTATCTGTTTATCGGCATCGCCATGCACCGCAAACCCGATGGCGCGACGCGTTTTCTTGACTACAGCGTGCTCGTCCCGCGCGCGGTACCGGGACTGTTGGCGGGTCTGGCGTTTCTCTGGGTGTTCCTGTTTCTGCCGATGTGGCTCGACCGCTCGCTTAAAGATGGCTGGCTCGCCGCCTTGCCGATAGCCGATTGGCTGCGCGAACATTTCATCGTCTGGCTTCGCTCACTGCGCAGCACGATTTTCTCCGTTTGGCTGGCTTACACGGTAGTGTGGATGGCTTACGGGCTGCGGCTGATCTCTTCGACGCTGCTTCAGGTAGCGCCAGAATTGGAGGAAGCGGCGCGCAGCACGGGCGCCACGCGCGGGCAGATTACGCGTCATGTCACGATCCCGCTTTCCCGTTACGGGCTGATTGGTTCCTGGCTGCTGATGTTCCTGATTTTCGAACGTGAATACTCGACGGGTGTTTATTTGCTCTCGCCCGGCACGGAAACGATCGGTTCGATGCTGGTTTCTCTTTGGGCCGCGGGCGCGATAGACATTGTCGCCGCCCTCTCCTTTATCAATATTCTGCTGGTGGTGCTCGGTTTGGGGATTGCCCTGCGTTTTGGAGTCAAATTACATGATTGAACTGACGGTAGAAGATTTGCATTTAACTTATGGCGACAATCCGGTGCTGAAAGGCGTCTCGATGGAGTTACGGCGCGGCGAAGTGGTTTCATTGCTCGGGCCTTCCGGGAGTGGAAAAACCACGCTGCTGCGCGCCGTCGCGGGGCTGGAGAAACCTACGCAGGGCAAAATTGTGATTGGCAAGAATACGGTTTATGCCGGAACCTCTCGTAGCGAAATTCCGGCCGAGGAGCGAAATCTCGGGCTGGTGTTTCAGTCTTACGCATTGTGGCCGCATAAAACGGTATTTGAAAACGTCGCCTATCCGTTAAAACTGCGCAAAACCTCAGCTACAGAAGTGAAGGAACGCGTGCAAAGCGTGCTCGATCAACTCGGGCTGGGGCATCTTGGCAATCGGCATCCGCATCAGCTTTCGGGTGGACAACAGCAGCGCGTAGCAATTGGCCGCGCGCTGGTTTACAACCCGCCGGTGATTTTGCTCGATGAGCCGCTGTCGAATCTCGATGCCAAACTGCGCGAAGAGGCGCGAGTTTTCCTGCGCGAACTGATTATCAAACTTGGACTGTCGGCGCTGATGGTAACTCACGATCAAAATGAGGCGATGGCGATTTCCGACCGTATCCTGCTGCTTAATAACGGTAAAATCGAGCAAGAAGGCACGCCGCAGGAGATGTACGGTTCGCCGTCGACCCTATTCACCGCCGAATTTATGGGCAGCAATAACCGTCTGCACGGCAAAGTTACCGAAGTGCGCGACGGAATGGCGAGAATTGAGGGCAAAGATTGGGCGTTGTTGGGCAAAGCCGGACAAGGTTTGCAGGCTGGAACAGAGGGAACCGCCGTGATCCGCGTCGAGCGGGTGCGCTTGACCGACAGAGAGGAAGATAATCAGTTACAGCTGGCGTTATTAACCAGCATGTATCTCGGCGACCGCTGGGAATATCTGTTCCGCACGCAGGCCGATGACTTTGTTATTCGCGCTTACGGATCTGACGTCAGGGAGTCGGCAACCTGCCGTCTCACACTGCCGGCCAATGACGTGTGGATATTTCCAAAGGCCTGATTTTGGAGAATAAATAGTTTTACCGAGTAAACTATCAGGCAATAAAAATGAAGCCCTTACTGTTAATGCAGCATAGGGCTTCTTTTTTAGAGATATAACAGAGGAGATTTAGCCAATTCTTTTATGCAATTCATTTATGCAAATCTTTTATGCAATTCATTTATACAATCAATGTTATGGAAATTTAATTTTACTTCGGAAGAAATATTATCAGTCACTTTAGCTCTCACGAAAAAATCGCCTTCTACTACGCTGGTCGCAACAAATTCGATAAAGCCGCCTTCAACCGTTTGGTAATCTTTACCTTTTTCCAAACCTTTTATATTGGATGAAAAATTAACAGTTTGCCCAGCCAGAAGTTTACCCGTTTTATCAGCGACTACTGCTCTTACAACCGTGAATTCACCGAGGCAATTTGCTATTACGTTAGAGGTTAAGGTCAGGGTTGCTGGAATAGCATTTTCAGTAAATTTCAGCCATAACATCTCTGACCAAATTCCCTCCACATAGGCTCTTATTTGCACATCATCGGCTAAATTAAAAGACACATTAGCGGTAGCAATACCTTCGCTATTGGTCATCAATATTTCATCGGTAAAGGTTAAGTTGCTGCCATAAGTAGCAAAAGTAATTTCTTTACCTTTAATCGGATCGCCCTGTTTATCCATAACCTTCATGGTCAGTTTGATTTGTTGATTAATCGTGGCTGAATGCTTGTCTGACGTTATTTCAACCTTTGCCACGGGTGTATTTGGATTGAGCGTAAGTTTTACCTTATCAAGCACCTGACCGTTGAACGAAGGAACCAGCGTCACCACGCCCTCTTTGGAACCTGCTTTTATCGTGGCGGAATACGTGCCTAAGGTCGTAGTTTCGGCAAACTGCGTAAAGGTCACCAGATTCTCGCCGCTTTTGGTTGCTTCCATCGCCAGACTCAATTGACTCTGAGCACCGGAAATAACATTGTGATTTTTATCCACTAACTTGACGGACAAAATCGTTGTTGCCGTGCCATTAGCGATTAAATCTGGAACATCGATGACGGCCGTGGAATTGTCCGTGCTGAGGTCTGGCAAAACCATTATCTTTGCAATAACGGGTGTTGATTCCTTGCCATTAATATCGATGGCGACAGCCGTTAACGGATACGTATTCGCTTCGCCTTCTTTATAAAGCGGAAAAATAAGCGACGCCTCTTTACTCTCTTCGTTAATAAAATTCCCGCCGGCATTAATAAACTCTGGCGCGTCCAGACGCAATTTTTTAAAGGCGTGAGTTGAAGAGACATTGATACCCAGCGCAATATTTTTACCCGCTGTACCGATCAGTTCTTTGTTCATCGACATAGCGATCAATGTCTGTTTACGGTAGTCCAGCACAATGCGATTATTGCGCGAAACCAGCTCGTAACGACTGCCCTGCAGGCTTCGGCTGGCAGCGACCTGAGTGGGATCAAGACTTGCCGACAGCGAGCTGCCAAACGAATGGTTAAACATTACGCTTACCCGATTATCGGCCTTGCCGCCCATCGACGCGCGATGCTCGCCTTCAAACGTGACCAGCGGAACGGGTGTCCAGTTAATGGCGGCGCTCAGTGCGGAAGGATCGCTTTGCAGCGAATTTCGACTGATTAACGCGACGTTTTGACCATAATATTTTTCGTACTTCAACGTGCCGCCAATTTGCGGATAGGCGGGTAACCAGCTTTGCGCTTCAATGTCCCAGCCGTTGGCCGGACGCTCCTGCAAATCAGCGCCGTTGCGGGAGGCGTGCCATTCGGTGATGCGCCGATAGCCGTTGGCAGACAGGCGAAGATTATCGGTCCACCATTCCGCGCCAAGCCCCCAGCGACGGTTTTTCCCCGTAATGTCGTTATCAAAGAAGGCGTTAGTACCGAACATCCAGGAATCGGTAAAATAGCGGCTGCCTAAGCCAAGATTGAGCGTATTTCTGGAGTCAATGCGACGAAAACCGAGCTGGGTGAAAAACAGGTTTTCTTTTTGATTATCAAACAGCGGGATCAAGAGATCTGCGGCCATTGCAGAATGAGGTGAACCCCATCCGGTTCCCAGCGTAATACGCGACGAGCCGCCAAATTTATTAAGCAAATTTTCAACCCGTTGGCTGGCGGCCTCACTTGCCACACCCGAGGCATAGCTGGCGGCATCCGTATCTTTTTCGACCGGCCCCCCTTCAAACGGCTTGTTATACAGCCCGGGCTTATCCTCTTTCGGCTGGGGAGCAGCGTTGGCCTGCTGGCAAACTGTTAGGGAAAATATAATAAACAGGGCCATTTTTAGTTTGGGTCGCGTAATTAGTGGTGAAGTTAATGACGTAATTAGTGATGCCAAATAAGGTTTGGCGCTTAATTTAAATAGTGATTTCATACAAGATAATTCCTTTTAACCCTATTAAGCTCAAAGCCCAAACTGCAAGGCTTTACTCTTCTATGCTTTCTGTTTGGCATTGCCCAACACCATTGATGCTGGGCGTAATAAAAGGGTGTGAAGCATTAAGGTTTTATAAACTGGATTTTTATCGTATTGGAAGTTACGCCATCAACGGTTGCGATAAATTGAATATCTTCTTCTTTTGAGTGTGAAACTTCAAAGCTCGCAATCCCCTTCTTGTCAGAAATAGGAATTAATGCAGTGACAGGAACAGTATTGCCGATTGATTTTACTGTGACACTTTTACCCTTAAGCGGCCGATTGTGGATACCTTTTACAAGAACATTTAAAGATAACTCCTGACCCAAATAAGCAAAGTTTTTATCTCCGCTCAAACCTAAAGAAATTACAGCGTCACTAAAGGTTATCGTTTTCTCCAATATCGGACCGGTGCCGACTTGGGCGGTATACGTTGTTGCCCCCGCAACATCGCCGGTTATAATGGCGTCGGCAACGCCATCGCTCATGGTTATTACAGTAAAAGTTTTTCCGGTCGATTTATTGGTGATGACCACCTTCTCTTTCATTACCGGTTTGCCCTCTTTATCACGAACGGTCGCGTGAAGATCAATTTCCTGACCAATAGCCATGACATCAATATTGGATTCAAATCTTGAAACTCTATTGTTTAATCCTAATGCCGAGGTTAACGTCAGATCACTGCCACTGAGATCTTTACCGTCGTAAGAAGGTATCAGCGTTACAGTACCGGCATTATTGCCCGCCGTTATCGTTGAGAAATAAGTCCCGTCAACACTGTCGCTCGGCCTAAAACGACTCGCCGTCACCAGATTATTGTTATCCTTGCCTGCAACGCCCTGAAGGGTCAGTTTATTCTGAGCGCCGGTAATTGCCTTGCCTTCTTTATCGACTAAGGCGACAGAAAACGTTGTCTCGCTATTACCATCGGCGGTTAAAAATAAATCTTTGATTTTATTAGCGGCATTTACACCTTCGACGCCTTGATAAACCGTTATTGTGGCTTCTACAGGCGCTGAATGCTTGCCATTACTATCAATCGCGATAGCCGTTAACTTATAGTTATTTATTCCATTTTCTATAAAGGGAGGAAGAATGATTTCTGCCTCTTTCGTCTTACCGTTAATAATCTCCCCTTTAGCCTTCAGAAATTCTGGCGCTTCCAAACGCAATTCTTTAAAGGTATTAGTAGACGTCATTTCGATGCCCAGCTTTATTCTCTGCCCCGCCGTGCCGCTGAATTTTTTAGCCATCGTCATACCAGGCAATGTCTGTTTACGGTAGTCCAGCACAATGCGATTATTGCGCGAAACCAGCTCGTAACGACTGCCCTGCAGGCTTCGGCTGGCAGCGACCTGAGTGGGATCAAGACTTGCCGACAGCGAGCGGCCAAACGAATGGTTAAACATTACGCTTACCCGATTATCGGCCTTGCCGCCCATCGACGCGCGATGCTCGCCTTCAAACGTGACCAGCGGAACGGGTGTCCAGTTAATGGCGGCGCTCAGCGCGGAAGGATCGCTTTGCAGCGAATTTCGACTGATTAGCGCGACGTTTTGACCATAATATTTTTCATACTTCAACGTGCCGCCAATTTGCGGATAGGCGGGTAACCAGCTTTGCGCTTCAATGTCCCAGCCGTTGGCCGGACGTTCCTGCAAATCAGCGCCGTCGCGGGAGGTGTGCCATTCGGTGATGCGCCGATAGCCGTTGGCAGACAGGCGAAGATTATCGGTCCACCATTCCGCGCCAAGCCCCCAGCGACGGTTTTTCCCCGTCATGTCGTTATCAAAGAAGGCGTTAGCACCGAGCATCCAGGAATCGGTAAAATATCGGCTGCCTAAGCCAAGATTGAGCGTATTTCTGGAGTCAATGCGACGAAAACCGAGCTGGGTGAAAAACAGGTTTTCTTTTTGATTATCAAACAGCGGGATCAAGAGATCTGCGGCCATTGCAGAATGAGGTGAACCCAATCCGGTTCCGAGCGTAATACGCGATGAGCCGCCGAATTTATTAAGCAAATTTTCAACCTGCTGGCTGGCGGCCTGACTTGCCACGCCCGAGGCGTAGCTTGAGGCGGACAAATCTTTTTTAACGGGGCCGTCGTTGGAAGTAACCGTGTTTTCAGGTGAAATAGCCTTTTCAGCGGCATTCGCCTGTTGAAAAGAGGCCTGTTGAAAACATAATAAGGCTACGATAATTCCAAGAGAGATTTTCGCAGGATTTAAGAACGTCCCGTTTCTAAAAATAATTGATTCCATTTAATATAAATCCTTCTAATAATCATGAATGATTAAATCACAGACGCGCAAACCCTGTGGCTGAGGTAATAATGAGATAATGGGAAGGCATAATGCAGATTGTAATTATGAGAATAAAGTCATTTCTTCTTCATTGAAAACATAGAAAGCAAATAAAATTAATAAGAGCGAAATATAATAGATATAAATTTTCTATTTAAGATCACCTTAGCTTCTTTAATAATAATTAAGCGACCTAACCTTTCTGTTCTTTTATAAGCGCTTTTCTTCTATAAGAAAGGTATTTTTATTAAATGTATTTTTGCAACAGCAATCCACGCCTATTTTTGTTGCCAAGATCCTATTTCACTAAAGGAAGCCTTTCCTGGTTGAGTCGTCCCTGCTATAACTTTTAGACACTATCCCGCGAATCATTGCCCCCTAATAGCAGAGAAAAATTATGACGCTACGCTGCATTATTCTCGATGATTATCAAAATGTTGCATTATGTCAGGCCGATTGGTCCGTGCTGATGCCAGAGGTTGAAACGGTAGCCTTACATAATCCCTGCCATCAGCCTGAAAAGTTAGTCGAGGCGCTAAAAGAGGCCGATATTCTGGTCATTATGCGCGAGCGCACGCCCATGACGGCGACATTGCTGGCGCAGTTGCCCAAATTAAAGCTATTGATTACCTCGGGAATGCGGAACGCCTCCATCGATCTCGCCGCGGCCAAGGCACAGGGGATCACGGTTTGTGGCACCGGCAGCGGTTCGGATGCGCCCGTCGAGCTGACGTGGGCCTTGATTCTCGGCTTGGCGCGTCACCTAACCGTTGAAAATCGTTCAATACGTAACAGTGGTCCGTGGCAAAGCACGCTGGGCGTTGGGCTGCGAGGTAAAACGTTAGGGCTTATCGGCTTGGGCAAGATTGGGCAGAAAATGGCGGTGATCGCGCAGGCGTTTGGTATGAAGGTGTTAGCGTGGAGCCAAAATCTCACGGCCGAGCGAGCGGCCGAATTTGGCGCGGAGTTTGCCGAATCAAAGCAGGCGCTGCTGGCGCGGAGTGACGTTGTTTCCCTGCATTTGGTGCTCAGCGAGCGGAGCCGCGGGATTATCGGCGCAGAAGATTTAGCCTCTATGAAGCGCAACGCGTTGCTGATTAACACCTCGCGTTCCGGACTGGTCGATCAGCCCGCCCTGCTTGAAGCGCTGTTGAATTACCAGTTGGCCGGAGCCGGGCTCGACGTGTTTGATCAAGAGCCATTGCCCGACAATCACCCGTATCGCCATTTGCCCAACGTGTTGGCGACGCCGCATCTGGGCTACGTCACGGACGATAATTACCGCATTTATTTCAACGAAGCGATTGAAGATATTCAGGCATGGCAGGCGGGTCAGCCGTTGCGCATTTTAGCGGGCTGACCCTAGTCTTTTTATTAATAAGTCGTGTTTTTAATCATAGGGAGTTAAAGCTGACTCAACCGGCGCACGATGCTTTCTTTTACGTTATCAATGTGTTTGGCGGCGGCAACGCGCGCGGCGTCGGCATCTCCGCTACGCAGCGCGGCGATGATTTCCAAGTGTTCGTGATGGCCGCTGACAAAGCGTTCCGGCACCTGACGCAGGTTAAACATCCGCGTTTTCAGACGCAGGCTTTCAATATACTGGGTTAAAAGCTGGTTGCCGCTGTACTGCGCCAGCGCGTTATGCAGGCGGCTGTCGATTTCCCAGTCATCTTGCGGACTCGGATTCTGCTCGGCCAGCAGCTTGCGGATCCCGGCTTCGATAGCATCAAGCTCGGCGGGAGGCACGCGACCTGCCGATAAGCTGGCCGCCTCCGATTCCAGCGTTCGCCTCACGTGGAGCGTTTCGATTAGCTCGCGAATGGAAAACTCTTTCACCACGGGCGTTCTGCCACCCGCACGTGTAATAAATCCCTCGTTTTCCAGACGGTTAAGCGCGTCACGAACCGGCGTGCGTGAAATGTTGAGCAGTTCGGCCAGCTTTCTTTCCTGTAGCACCGTATTAACCGGCAATTCGCGGTTAATCAGCATCTTCAACAGCACCTCGTAGGCCTTTGTGCCGAGATTCTGCTCGCGCTCACCAATCAAATCAGAGGAAATTTTAATGGGATCCATGGAGTGATTTCACATTAACAAGACTGATAAAAAAGGCAGGCGTTGTGCCTGCCATGCTTTACGTGCCACCAAACCGCGTCGCGCCATGGGTCATGACATGGTTATTGAGGCAGCGTGCGAACCGGATCTTTAGGTGCCGGATCGAAGCCCACAATGGGGGTCACGAGTTTAGCATAAGTGCCATCGGCCTTCATATCCGCCAGCGCCTTGTTGACCGCCGCCACCAGATTTGGCTTACCTTTTTTGAAGGCAAAACCTTTCTGAATCACGCTGACATAGTCTGGCGTCTGGGTTAAAGGTAAGTGCATGTCCTTGATAAGATAGGCGTTACCGATAGAATCGTTAATCACGCCGTCGATATTGCCGTTGGCGAGATCCTGCACCGCCGCCGTGACGTCAATATAGTTTTTCAGCGTCGCGCCGTGATCGACAGCCAGCTGCGCATAAGTGGAAGAAACCTGCGCACCGATGCGTTTGCCTTTTAAATCCTGCGCCGATTTGATGGCAGAATCTTTAGGCAAAATGATGCGCCCGCCAGACTCAATCCAGCCGTCGGAAAAGACGATCGCTTTCTGCCGCGCTGGCGTAATGTCCATCGCGGCGCTGCTCATATCAAACTGGTTGGCCTGTAAGCCGACAAGAATCGAGTCCCATTTGGTGATAACCGGCGTGTATTCCAGGTGCAGGCGGCGCGCCACCTCTTTCATGATACGAATTTCCAGACCGTCAAGCTGGCCGTTTGCGCCACGCATGCTAAACGGTGGATCGGTGCCTTCTGTCGCGACAGAAAGTTTGCCCGGATTCAGTAATTCAAGGCTGCCAGTGCTCTCTGCGGCGCTGGCGAAAAATGGCGTTGAAATAGCGGCGAGAACGGTGGCAATGCTGAGAAAATGCTTAATTTTCATGATGTCACTCTCTTTTTAGCTGTAAAAAATGAGTTGGGAATAATAAATAGTTGGATGCAAGTCATCGTTGCATCAACAGCCCTGTATGTTGTAACTAGCTTAACAAGTGAAGCTCATCGAACAGTATGTTGTAACTATTTTAACGTTCACGCCTATGCCGCGCGCTCACTGGCTAACAGCGCCAAAAGTTCGGCCATCACCGTCGCGCCGAGAAGCGCGGTAATTTGCCCCGGTCCGTCGTACATCGGACTAATTTCCGTTACGTCGCAGCCCACCATATTGATGCCTTTCAGTGCTCGCAGCAGCAGCAACGCTTCGCGCGCGCTCGGCCCACCGGCCTCCGGCGTTTGCACGCCCGGCGCAAAAGCAGGGTCGACAAAATCCATGTCGAAGGTAATAAAGGTCGGACGACCCGCCGTGCGCTCGGCAATCCGCTGCGCCATCTCTTTAATGCCCAAATCAAACATCTGGTCCGTGGTGAAAACTTCATAACCTAAATCAAGGGATTGCGTGATATCGGAGGTGCGGAACAGCGACCCGCGCAGGCCAACCTGAATCGAATACGACGGGTCAACGAGATCCTCTTCTACCGCGCGACGAAACGGCGTGCCGGCGCTGTAACGTTTGTCGGCAAAATATTTGTCCCAGGTGTCGCTATGTGAATCAAACTGAACCAACGCCAGCGGGCCGTGAACTTTCGCCACGGCGCGCAGTTCGGCCAGCGTCACGGAGTGATCGCCGCCAATGCCGCACGGCACCACGCCCGCGCTCGACAGGGCATAAACCGCCTGTTCGATACGTTCTAAACATTCCACTTCATAACCCGGCACCGTGGCTGCATCACCGGCATCGGCGCAGCGTAACGTCTCAAAGATATTGATATCGTTACGATAAGGGTTAATCGGCCGCAGCATGATAGACATCGCCCGCACGGCGTTGGGCCCAAAACGCGCCCCTGTGCGAAACGGCGCGCCAGAGTCGGAAGGCAGGCCGATTATCGCCGCATCGAGCTGGCTCAGATCGGTCGCCATTGGCAGGCGCATAAAAGTAGGCACGCCGCAAAAGCGTGGCGTTTCCAGAGAATCGGTCGGTAAAACGCTCATAAAAGGCTCCGAAAGTTAGCTAAAGCGTGCCTGACGACGTTCGAGCCAGTCAGAAAGCTCGGTCAGCAGCGTGGTCAGCAGCAGGTAAATCAGCGCCGCCGCGATATAAAACTGGAACGGGCGGAACGTCGCGGAAATGATGGTTTGCGCGTACAGCGTGATATCCACCACCGTGATCGTTGAAAGCAGCGAGGTATTTTTCAGCGTCGAAATCGCCTCGTTGGTCAACGGCGGCAGCACGATGCGAAACACCTGAGGCAACACAATGCGGCGCATAATCTCGTTTTTACTCATCCCTAGCGCCGAGGCAGACTCCACCTGACTGCGCGGAATGGCTTTCAGACCCGAGCGAATAATCTCCGCCACGTAAGCGCCGCTGTTGAGTGCCAGCGCCAACACGCCCGCAACGAAAGGCGAAAGGTGGATGCCGATTTGTGGAAAGCCGAAATAGACCACAAACACCTGAATCAGCGCAGGCGTACCGCGAATAAACCAGATATAGAAACGGCCTGCGCCACGGAAAAACTTAACCGACGAGGTTTTGGCGCTCACGGCGACGAATCCAAACACCCAGCTGAGAATGATGGTCGAGATAGTGATCAGCAAAACGGTCCACGATGCCTCGAGAAATCCCATGCCGTAGGTGTTGATGTCGCTCCAAATCTGGTTCATGGGCGGCTCTCCTGCGACTTGAAATCTTCATGCAAAATACGGCTGAGAAACTGACGTAAACGCGGGCTTTCAGGATTGTGCAGCACCTGCTTTGGCGGCCCGTCTTCGGCCATCACGCCCTGATCGAAAAAGACCACCCGCGAAGAGACTTCCCTTGCGAAGGCAATTTCGTGGGTCACCAGCAGCATGGTCATCCCCTCATCTGCCAGCGATGCCATCAATGCCAGCACCTCACCGACCAGCTCGGGATCCAGCGCGGAGGTGACCTCATCAAACAGCATGAGCTGGGGTTTCATCGCCAGCGCGCGGGCGATTGCCACCCGCTGCTGCTGTCCGCCCGACAGTTTTGCCGGATACTGATAACGCTTTTCATACAGGCCCACGCGGCTCAGCAGGCTTTCGGCCAGCTCAACTGCCAGCTTGCGTGACATCTTTTTAACCCGCAGCGGCGCTTCAATCACGTTTTCCAGCACTGTCATATGCGGCCACAGGTTATAGCTTTGAAACACCATGCCGATGCGCGCCCGCAGAAGTCTCAACTGCTCTTCCGTCGGCTGCGCCCGTGCGCCATCGCGAAAATCGAAGGCAAATTCATCGAAATTCATAAAACCGCTTTGCGGCATTTCCATCACGTTAAGGCAGCGCAGGAAGGTGCTTTTGCCAGAACCGCTGGCGCCAATAATCGACACCACCTCGCCTTTATGAACGTTGAGCGCAACGTTTTTCAGCACGTGCAGATCGCCGTAACTTTTATTAAGTTCGCGGATAGTTAATAAAGGCGCCGTCGTTTCCAGAGCGCTTTCAATCGATGATTCAATCATTTGTTCGCCTCCGGCACGTTTTCTGCATTAACAGACTCCACGTGGGTCATAAACGGAAAAGGAGAAATCGCTAATCCGATGTCGGCAGGCTGTCGCGACGCGCCATTTATCGGCGTGATGTCCTGTGGGCATGCTGAAAGCACCACGTAAATATCGGCCTCGGCGCGCAGTTGCAACACGTCACCGGCGACGGAGCGCGGCGGTACGCGGTCGAGTTCGCCAGCTTCGGTGATCGGCACATTCATGAATAGATTTAACGAAGCTGGGGTAAACGGCAGGCTAATCCCCTGTTCTGCCAGCGCTTCGTGGAAATTATCGGTACAGCTGCGATGATATTCCGTGCAGCCAAGCTCGCGATAAATGGCGGCATTGCACGGGCAAAGCAGAGTGTCGTGACGTCCCGGCGTCGTGTCGCCGACCAGCGTGAACATCGGTTGGCGATAAACGCTGACCACCGGCATGTTCAACTGATAAAACAAATTGCTGTTAAATGAGCGCGTATGTTCCATTGACGAGTGTTCGAAAGGGTCGGACTGCATTACAGCCCACGCATCAACAACTTGATTTCCCTGGAGATTGGTTATGTGTAGCACCTGACCTTTTTGTAACGCGACTGCGGTCCCGCGCGTGGCATCCAATACAAAGTCGGACAGAAATGAGTCGTTTTTAGCGGTCATACCGTTCCTTTTAAATAAAAAGTTAAAACAAAATTGGCATTATTTTGGTATACAAATGAAATGCAATTAAAATGCCAAGCGCACGTTATCCACTAAAAAGAGTGAAAAAATGAACAAAATCTGTTTAATTCCTCAGCCAATCCACGCCTTAGGTTTGCAGCAACTTAGGGATAACGGCCTCGAACCGGTCGTTGGCGAGGCCGCCTGCGAGGCCGCGCCAACTGAAAACGTGGTCGCGGCAATCTATCGCAGCGGACAATTTTCGCGCACTCGCATGGTGCAGTTGCCTAATCTGCGGGCAATCGCCGTGCATGGCGTGGGCATCGACGGCATCGATTTAGACGCCGCCAATGAATTGGGCATCGCCGTGTTTAATACGCCGGGCGCAAATAATCGTTCGGTCGCGGAACACGCGCTTGGGCTGATGTTTGCGCTCACCAAACGTATTACCGAGTCCGACCGCGCGGTGCGAAACGGTGAGTTTTCATTTAGATTTCAAGGCGGATTACGCGAGCTTTCAGGCGCGACGCTGGGCGTGGTCGGTTTCGGCGCGATCGGCCAAATCGTCGCGACGCTGGCGCAGGCAATGGGTATGCGGGTGTTGGTGTTAAGTCGCCGAAGCGAAATAGAGCTGGCGGAGCTTGGCTTGCACAAGGCGCAGAGTCTCGAAAACTTGCTGACTGACAGCGATATCGTGACGCTGCACGCGCCGTCCCTGCCAGAAACCCGCCATCTCATCGGCGCAGAGCAGCTTAAATTAATGAAGCCTTCGGCCTATTTGATCAATACCAGCCGTGGCGCGCTGATAGATGAAGCCGCGCTGATAAATGCGCTGCAAAACGGCGAGATTGCGGGCGCGGGGCTAGACGTTTTTGCGGTTGAACCTCTGCCTGCCTCAAGCCCGCTGACGCTGCTGCCCAACGTGGTATTAACGCCTCACGCGGCGGCATCGGCGGAGCAGGCGTTGATGCGCATGGCAAGTGCCACCGCGACGGGTGTAGTCAATGTGTTAAACGATCGCCCGCCCGCCGCGCTGCTTAATCCGCAAATTTGGGAAACCCGCCGTCGCTAATCGGCGACCTAAAAGCCAGCGTTAAGCAATAACTTTTGCCATCGTCGCCAGCGTCAATCCGTTGCTTTCGAGCAGCGTTCTGAGCTGGCGCGCCATTTCCACCGCGCCCGGCGTGTCGCCGTGAACGCAAATACTGTCGATGCGCGTCGGCAGTTTCTTGCCGTCGAGCGTGAGAATGGCCTGACTTTCAATCATTTGCATGACGCGCGTGGCGGCCTGCTGCGGGTCATGAATCACCGCGCCCGGCAGCTTGCGCGAAACCAGCGTGCCCGCTTCGGTATACGCGCGATCGGCATAGATTTCTCGCACCATTCTCAGCCCCATTTTTTCCGCCGCCCTTTCCGTTTCCATTCCCGGCATGACCACCATGATTAACTGCGGATCAACGAGGTAAATCGCCCGCGCCACGGCCATCGCCAGCTCTGGGTCTTCCGCCGCCATGTTGCCCATCGCGCCGTGGGTTTTAACGTGTTGCAACGGAAAACCGAGACTTTCAGCAAGCGCTTTGAGTGCGCCAATTTGATAAATAATTTGCCGTTCGATTTGCGCGGGCGTTTCCCCCAGGATCTGCCGGCGGCCAAAGCCCTGAATATCAAGGAAACTCGGGTGTGCCCCTGCTCCAACGCCGTAAGTTTTCGCCGCCTGCAACGTGTCGCACATCACGTCGGGATCGCCCGCGTGGAAGCCGCAGGCAATATTGGCGGAGGTGACGATTTTAAGCATTTCTTCATCTTCGCCCATCTTCCAGGCACCAAAGCTTTCGCCCATGTCGCTGTTAAGGTCAATTAACATTCTTTCTCCCGTTATGTGCGCGGTTGGCACTTTTATTGCCTGTTAGTTGCTAGCGGCAAGTCGTTTTGTATAAGGAATAGTAGGCAAGACCATGCAAAAGCGCGGCCACTATCTTTTAAACAAAGTTAATAAGGCATCATTAGCGCAAAGTTGGTATGCCAAAAGTATTCCGCAGAAATTGCGATAGAAATGACTCAGTAGAGTGAAATGAAAACAGGAGCGCATTTTGACTGAACAGGCTGTTTCATGGCGGATTTTGCCGATTGCCGATCAGGCGGTAGCTATCGATTTTGGCGAGGTGATTGACGAGGCGGTTAATGCGCGAGTCACTGCGCTGGCGGCGCGCGTGCGTCAGAATCAGGTTGAGGGCGTAACGTCGCTGGTGCCCACTTATCGCGCCTTAACCGTCGGTTATGACTCCACGCAAACGCGCCAACACACGCTTATCGCGACCCTTACGGCGCTGTTGTCACAGCCTGATGCGCCGGCAGAACGGGTGCGAATGTGGGACATTCCGGTGAATTACGGCGGCGAAAACGGCGTCGACCTCGAATGGCTGGCGCAAACCCACGGCCTGTCGCCGCAGGAAGTTATCACGCGCCACACCGTGGCCTCTTATCGGATTTACATGATGGGGTTTATGCCCGGCTTTGCCTATCTCGGCGGGTTGGATCCGCTGCTGCACACTTCGCGCCGCGAATCTCCTCGTTTAAAAGTACCGCAAGGCAGCATCAGCATTGGCGGGATGCAAACTGCAGTGGGTTCAGTCGAAGCGCCAAGCGGTTGGCACCTGATTGGCCGCACGCCGGTACGCAGCTTTGATCCCCAGCGCACGCAGCCTTTTCTGTTTAGCGCGGGCGACAGGGTGAAATTTTCAGCGATAGGCGTTGATCAGTATCAGGATTTACAGGCGCAGGCCGATTATTTACCTCAATGGAGATGGCAATGAACAGGGGTTTTGAGGTGCTTTCACCCGGACTATTCACCACCTTGCAGGACCTGGGCCGTTTCGGCTTTGAAGACTGCGGCGTGCCGCCCTCAGGCGCGATGGATGAAATGAGTTTTGCTATCGCCAACGCGTTGGTCGGAAACGAGGCAAATACCGGCGCGCTTGAATTTACCTTAACCGGCGCAACGCTGCGCCTGACGGGCAATCACCCTTGCAGCATTGCCGTCAGCGGCGATATGGCGCTGACACTTGATAACATCTCGGTTGCGCCCTATCGGCGTTTTACCATGATGCCCGGCAGCACGTTGCGCATTACTCGTGCTTTGAGTGGCGCGCGCGGTTATTTGGCGGTGGCCGGAGGTTTTGAAGTGCAGCCCGTGATGGGCAGCGTATCGACCCTTATGCGCGCCGCGTTGGGTGGATTTTCGGGCCGTCAGCTGCAAAAAGGCGATTGGCTGCCGTTGGCCGCGCCCCTTTCTTCCTCTATTAATGAACAGCGCGGCGAACCGGAACAGCGGCTGATGCCCCAGCGCGAGCGGCGGCCGATTCGCGTGATTGCGGGTCCGCAAGACGACCATTTTGCGGCGTCTGCATTTCAGCAGTTTGTCAGCCAGCCTTATCGGGTTAGCGCGCAAAGCGATCGCATGGGTTATCGCCTTACCGGCGCGCCGCTCGCGCATACTAAAGGATTCAATATTGTCTCCGACGCTATCTCGCGCGGCAGCATTCAAATTCCGGGCAGCGGACAGCCGATTATCGCGATGAACGATCGGCAAACTACCGGCGGCTATCCGAAAATCGCCACGGTTATTCGTGCGGATCTCGCCCGTTTGGGTCAGGCAAAGCCGGGGGATATGTTGATGTTTGAGACGATTAGCGTCGAAAAGGCCGAAAATCTGTGGGCCGGGCGTCAAAAATTAATGGAGGATTGGCTGAGCAGCGTGCGACGTTCGGCGAAGGCTTAATGCGTGCAGTTTATGCTGTTGAATTACAGTTTAAATAAAGTTTGCATAAAGTTTGCATAAAGTTTAAATACAGCGGGAAGGCATTCCCCCACGACGGTGGGGGAAAGTAAAGCGGCTTACTTGATTTCGTTGGCTTTAGCTTCGTTGGCTTTCATTTCGCCCATCGCTTTCAACGTTTTCGACATCTCGCGACGCTCTTTCGACAGGTCGGCGTTTTTGATGATGTAGTCGTCAACGCGGTCTTCATAGTCACCGCGCATGTTGGCGATAATCGCCTGCACGTCGTCAATGCTCATACCGGGCTTGATGTAGTCGCTCAGGTTGTCGAGAAGCAGAACACGTTTCTGGTTATCGCGGATTTTCTTTTCGTTATCGACAATTTCACGCTGTAGTTTGTTTTTACGACGAAAAATACGTACAAACTCCAGAACGTCCTGGAAACTCGGCTTAGTAATATTATCCATTTTTACACCTTCGATTAAGTTACACAGATTCATTTACTGACTGCCCGCAATAGCGAACAGACTATCAGGATTCAGGCTTCGCGACCACAACCGGCTCCTGCTTGTCCATCGCCGTGGTTAACAAATCGCCCAGAGATTTTAGCTGATCGGTGACCTGCATGGAGAGCCAGACATAACCATAGATTTGCGCTTCGTTGTTTTTACCGCGATTCATCGACTGCATCAGCTCTTGCAGCTCGAGCGCCGAGTCGTTGAGCTGAACGCTCACCTGTAGCTCGTCGCCCATCGAACCGTTACGCAGCATCAGGCTGAGTTTTTCCAGCGCGTTTAAAATTGAACGCTGGGTGTGCCTGAGCGTGCGGGCGTTAAGCATAATAAAATGGCTCTCCCGCGAACTCCAATAGGCGTCGGCCAACAGTTCGAGCGTACAAAGCAGATTGCGGCACAGCGTTTGCGTGGCATCGAAAACTTCACGCGGAACGTGCGACTCTTTGCTCGAGGCGGCGTGCAGCGCGCGCATTTTGATCATCTGCGCCATCGCCTGCTTGAGTTTTTTCTGCAATCGCGGGCGTTCAAGCATGTTCGGCGACAGCCACGCGCTGTGCAGCTTGTTCAGCGACATCAGGTAGTCGGCCATCTGCATGCGCCAGTGAATAAAGGCGCGCTGCGGATAAATACTGGAAAACAGCAGCGCCAGCAGCGAGCCAATCAGCACGTCGCCGCTTCGCCAGAGTGCGGTTTCCATATCGCCCGGCCCTGCGCCGATAATAACCGCCAGCGTAACACCGAGCAGCAGGCCCGCGTAGGCGCGTTTACCGAGGGCAAGATAACCACTGGCAAACACCACCAGCCCGCACCAGGTCAGCATCAGCGGTAAGGAATAAAGCTCCAGCCACAGCGCCGCCATGCCCGCAATCGAGCCGCCGACCGTGCCGATAATCCTTTCCGAAACGCGCTGCACCACGTTTCCCCAAAACGAAATCGGCCCCATCACCACCACTAGCGTGATCATCGGCCACGTCGCTTCGGGTAATTGAGTGAGGCGCACAATAAGGAAGGTCAGCACAAAGGCGACGCCCATCCGTAGCCCGTGAGTGACACGGTAATTGGAGTAAATAAGATTATCGAGCGAAGATATTTTCTTGTCTAAACGCACAACCGGTACCGCCTGCATTAAACCGGATAATAATATTCCTACATGTTATCCGAGATGTATCTGGCAATCACTCGCCAATTAGGGAAAAAAGTCCTACTTTTCAGGCTGGCGCGTTTTGTGCAACGCCCGTGTAATAGGAGGCGAACGATTAAGACCACCGGCAAAGGTGTCGAAAAATGCGGTTAGCCTCGGGAAACTAAGACATTTTTGCAGTCGCTGTAAAATTGTGTGATACCTTTTGCATCGTTTTCGGATATTTTGTGTAGTATTTGGTAAAGATTACATTCTGATCCCAGCCTTTCAGGTTGTAAGGATCGCAAAATGAATTTTACATTCTGCCGAGGTGGGCTTATGAAGTTAGACAATGAAGATGCATTTAAACTTGCTTCAAAATATATGGATCACAATGTAGAGCACCTGTCCGAAATCAATTATTTCGTCAAATTTTTGGAAGCCTATTCAAAATTCGACGAATGGCTGTTGGCAGAACATCCGGTTGAAGCCGCCAAGGCCGCCAAGAAACACGCTAAATTCGTGTAACACGCACGATTATTATGATTTAAGTTTTATAAGGTCTTTTGGTTAATAAGGTCTTATAGTTCATAAGGTCTATTGATTAACAAGATCTTTACTGCCTTTGTGCGCTAAAACAAAAACCCGCCGCAGCGGGTTTTTTTGTCTCTGAAATTCGTTCTGTCAGCTATTCACATTCACGCTTCACGACTAGCTCTTCACGACTTACTTTTCACAACTAACTAGCCGCTAACAGCTATTGCGACGCTTTGCAGTTGGTATAAATGTAGCCTTCCTTGCTGTTTCTCATCACGTAGCTGTCACTAAACTTCGCATACATCATGCCGTCTAACCCTTTTGCCGTCATTATCTGACCCCCATCGGGAGTTTTGACGGTTTTAAGCGCAGGACTGGTTTTCTCGCCCATCCCTTCAGGGGTAATGGTAAAGATATTGCCATCGTCAACCAGCACCGAATCAGCACTTTGTTCTGACTGCACCACCCCACTTTCATTTTCCGTGCTGTGCGTCACGTTGCAGACAAACTTCTGCGCAGCGGACGCGGCCATCGGTAAAGAAAGCAAAATGATGATTGATATTAATGATTTTTTTAACATGTCACCCCCTCATGATTTATAGGGTCAGAGGATAGCACTGGCGGCGTGTCGCCGAAAACCCCTCGCAGTGCTTTTCCTGGCTGTCGACATATTTGTAACGAGATCTCACGCTCAGAACACCTTGTAATAATATGTTCATGTAATACATGTTTAATCAGGTCACACTATCCTTAAGGGATCGCATAACGAAAATCCCCTTAAGAGGAAAGAAAGGAGTGATATGGTTTATTTAGGTGTAACGCTGCTGTTGCTGATTGTCGTCGCCGTCGGGTGGGTCATCCGCTCGGCCAGTAAAGATGTTGATAACGACTATTAATAAGTCCAGCTAAGCCAGTACGCCCATTTTCTACTTTCCCTCCCTGCGCTATCCCGCCAACTGCTCGAGATCGGTCACCAGCGCCGGTCCTAAAGGCTGCCAATTCAGCCGCGCCCGCGTTAACGCGCTGCTGGCAGACATATCGTGATTAACAAAAGCGCCCATCCAGCCAAAATGTTCTGCGGCCTGTTCTGCTTCGAGGCGAACCACCGGCAGCTTGAGCACGCGCCCTAACGTTTCGGCCAGCGTGCGCATCGAAACGCCCTCTTCCGCCACGGCGTGATAGCGGCTTCCGGCCACGTTTTTCTCCAGCGCCAACAGATAAAGTCGCGCCGCATCGTCAAGAGGCACCGCCGACCAGCGATTTTCGCCATCGCCCACATACGCCGAGACGCCTTTTTGCCGCGCCAACTCAATTAACGGCGTGATAAGCCCCTGTTTTAATGGATTATGCACCTGCGAAAGCCGTACCACTGACACATTAACGCCGCGCGCAGACAAAGCCCGCCCCGCCAGCTCAGACGCCCTGCGCGGATTTGGATGCTCAGGATTAAAGTAGTCTTCGGTGGCCAGCGCGTTATTTCCTGTCGATCCCATGCCCACGCCGGAGGTGATGATCAACGGCTTTTGCGTGCCGGCCAACACGTCGCCCATCGCCTCGATTGCCAGCCGGTCTTTCTCGCAGTTAGCCAAAAAATTTGAAAAGTCGTGGTCGAAAGCGGTATGGATCACGCCGTCACTTTGGCTCGCGCCGCGACGAAGGCTGTCCAATTCTTCAATATCACCAAAATGCGCCACGGCACCGGCGGCGGTCAGCGCCTCTGCGCCCTGCTCGCTGCGGGTGAGGCCAAGCACCTGATGTCCGGCAGCAAGCAGTTGGCTAACAACCGCCGTGCCGATAAATCCTGTCGCGCCAGTCAGAAAAATACGCATTGTGAATTCCTCGTTAGAAACGTTAGGGGCCGCATTTCGGTCCGGTAAACATACTGTAGATTTTTCAACGAATACGATCTAGGCTGGAAAGTCGCTATTTTTGGTCTCATCGTCCAGAGGAATTATGGATCCGCTGTCAGAATTGTTGTCTTTGCTCAAACCTCAGAGCTATGCCTCGGGCGGCGTGGCCTTGAAGCATCCGCTGGCTATTCAATGGCCATATCATGAGGGCATCAAATGTTATGCCGTGGTCTCGGGGCAATGTTGGCTTCGCGTCGCGGGCGTGGCGGACCCTATCCTGCTTAAAGCAGGCGATTGTTACCTGTTGCCGCCCGGACCGCCTTTTAGCTTATCCACAGATTTAGCGGTGGAACCGATTGATTTTGCTCTACTCCTTGCATCACGAAAGTCGAAAGAAACGGTAGCGATAACGCACGATGAAGGCTGTTTTCTGGTCGGCGGGCATTTTGTGTTGACCGGCCATTATGCCGCGATGCTGTTGGGATCGCTGCCGCCGATTGTGCATATTGATAAAGAATCTGACAAAGCGGCCATGCGCTGGTCACTGGATCGCATGGCCGAAGAGGTGCGTAATCCGCAGCCGGGCGGCGCGTTAATCGTCCAGCAATTGGCTTTTATGCTGCTGGTGCAGGCGTTGCGGCTGCATTCAAACGACGCGATGAGCGCTGGCGTGGGTTGGCTAGCGGCCCTTGGCGACAAACAGCTCAGCGCGGCGATTGCCTGTATGCATCAGGATCCGGGCCATAGCTGGACGTTACAGAAACTCGCCGAGCAGGTGGGAATGTCACGCTCGGCGTTTGCGAAACACTTTAGAGGCACCGTTGGCACGACACCCATTGACTATCTGACCCAGTGGCGGATGCTGCTGGCGTGCGATCGGCTAAAAAACTCTGCCGACTCGCTGCCGCGCATCGCCACATCATTGGGTTATGAATCGGAAAGCGCGTTCGGAAAAGCGTTCAAACGGGTGATCGGCTGTTCGCCACGCCAGCATCGTTAAGCTAAACTCAGCCCCGCGCCTGCAATCCTCTTTCGAGACGCGCAATCAGCTGACCCAGCTCGCGCTGGTCGTCGCTGTCGAGTTTCGGGCCGGGCTGGCGCACCGCCGCGCTGCGGATAATGCCGCGTCGGCGCAGGGTCTCTTTGCGCAGCGCCAGCCCAATGCCGAACTGGAATTCATGGCGCAAAAGAGGCAGATATAGGTCAAACAGATCTTCCGCCTCCTCGATTTTACCCGCCGCAAACAGCGCGCAAACCTGCACCAGCATTTCAGGATAGGCAAAACCTGTCATCGCGCCGTCTGCGCCTCGACGCAATTCCTGAGGTAAAAACAGCCCGCCGTTGCCCACCAGAATGCTAATGCGGCGCAGATTACGCTCCTCGCTAAACTTTCTCACCTGACTCAGCTTGCGCAGGCCCGGCAGATCTTCATGTTTTAACATCACCAGCTGCGGCAGCGCTTCAATCAAACGCAAAATCACCGCCACCGAGGTGTGCACGCCGGTAGACTGCGGGAAATCTTGCAGGCAGATAGGCACCTCGCTGCCCAACATATCGGCGACCGTCAGGTAATATTGGCTCACCTGCTCGTCGATTTTGAGATTGCCGACGGGAGCCAGCATCACGCCTGCCGCGCCCATTTCCATGGCGGTGTGGCTGAGCCGCTGAACGTGCTGATGCGAGGCGTGACTGACGCCGACCACCACCGGCACGCGGCCGTTGACCCGCGTCAGCACGCGCCGCATAAACAGCAGCGACTCTTCATCGGTCAGCTTTGGCGCTTCGCCCATCATGCCAAGAATAGTGATGCCGCTGACGCCCTGCTCAAGATAAAAATCGGTCAGGCTGTCGGCGCTGGCTAAATCCAGCGCGCCGTCATCGGTAAAAGGCGTGGCAGCAATGATATAGACGCCGTGCGCCTGTTCGTCGAGTTTATGGGTCATCGTTAGTTTCCTGAAAAACGGCTAGAAGGTTATGGCGTCGCGCGGTTGAAAACCCCAATCGACGATGTTGCCCGGCGTGCGCTCCAGCGGCGAAATATCGGGCGGCGCGTAGGCGATAATGGTTTGGCCCATCGAGGCAATAAACAGTTTCCAGTGCATGCCGCAGAAGGTTGCGACCTGAATCTCGCCCCGATGGCGCTGAGCCACGAATTGGCTCGAGCCGCCAATCAGCAGATGTTCTGGACGAACGCCGAGCGTGGCGCCGCTCTGCTGCGGAATAAAATTACATTCGCCCAGAAATCCGGCCACAAAAGGGCTGCCCGGCCGTCGATAGAGGTTTTCAGGCGCGCCGGACTCCACGATGCGGCCGTTTTCCATAATGACGATAGTGTCGGAAAGGTTCATCGCCTCCTCCTGATCGTGGGTGACAAACACCACGGTTAGGCCAAGTTCCTGATGCAGCTGTTTGATTTGCAACTGAATAGTCTGGCGCAGATTTTTATCCAGCGCGCCCAGCGGTTCATCCATCAACAAAATATCCGGATTAAACACCAACGCCCTTGCCAACGCCGTGCGCTGCTGCTGGCCGCCGGAAAGTTCGCCGGGCATTCGCGCGCGAAACTCTTGCATGCTGACCAGCGCCAGCGCTTCCGCCACTTTGTAGTCAATATCCTGCTTCGCCATGCGGCGCATGCGCAGCGGAAACGCGACGTTTTCAAACACCGAAAGATGCGGAAACAGCGCGTAGTTTTGGAAAACCATGCCGATATTGCGGTCGGCAATCGGCGTGCGGCTGACGTTTTTACCCGCAATGTGCACGCTGCCGCGATCCGGCATTTCAAAGCCCGCAATAATCTTCAGCAAGGTGGTTTTACCGGAGCCGGATGCGCCCAGCAGCGTGCAAAATTCGCCGCGCTGTACCGAAAGATTGACCTCCGGCAGCGCAATCACCTCGCCGTAAGTTTTACGGATCCCCGTTAGGGTCACGTCTTTACCTTGTTGCTGTTGCATTTTTATCTCCCTGGCGAGCAAACAGTGCGTGGGCAATCAGGATCAGCGCGGTGGCGGCGATCAGCACACAGGAGGCGGAGATCACCGTCGGATCGAAATCCATCGACAGCCCTTCATACATTAATTTCGGCAGCGTTCGGGTACGCAAAGTGGTGAGAAACAGCGCCATGACCACGTCATCGAAAGAGGTAATAAAGGCAAATATCGCCCCGCCGATCAGCCCCGGCAGCAGCGCGGGCAGCATGATTCGCTTGAACATTTGCGACCAGCTTGCCCCCAAACTCAGCGCCGCCAGCTCCAGACTCGGATCAAAACTTTGCAACGCCGCGCGCAGCGTGATGTAGACGTAAGGCGTGGCGAGCACGGTGTGGCCGATAATCAGCGCCACGGAATTTTTAATCAGCCCCAAAGGCCCGCAGAGGTAATAAAGTGCCACGGCGGTAATAATTGCCGGCACGGACATTGGGATGATGAAGAGCGTTTCCAGCCAGCCTTTGCGGCCCGGGCGCATCTTGTAAACCGCCAGCGCGGCGCTCGCGCCCAATGCCACAGAAGTCACCGTAACAATCGCGCCAATCTTGACGCTTTGCCACAGCGCGGCCATCCATTTTGGATCGGCAAAGAAATGGCGATACCAGCGCACGCCATATTCCGCCGGAGGAAAGGTCGGAAAGCTGCCGGTGCCGAAGCTCATCGGGATCACGATAATAATGGGCAGCAGCAGAAAGACCGCGCACAGCAGTCCCGCCAGCGCGCTGATTTTGCCGCCGCCGGTGCGTCGCGCGCTGGTTAACTGGCTGCCTTTTCCCGACTGGCCGCCCATCAGTTTGTCTAAACCAAATAGCCGATTAAACAACCAAAGAGAAAACAGCGTGGTCACCAGCAACACGCCAGCCAGCGCGGCGGCAATGCCCCAGTTCAGCTCATCGCTGATATTGTGCGAGATAAGCTCGGCAATCATTCGTTGCGCGGGTCCACCCATCAGCGACGGCGTGATGTAATAGCCCACGGCATTCATGAAAACAATAATTGCGCCCGCCACCACGCCCGGACGGGTCAGCGGCAGAATCACCCGCGTAAAAATGCCTATCGAATCCGCGCCCAAACTCTGCGCCGCCTGAATCAGCGATTTATCCATCGCGCGAAACGACGAGTAGAGCGGCAGCACGACAAACGGCATCAGCACGTGGGTCATGCCAATTAATACGCCGGTAAAGTTATAAAGAAAGGCGACCGGTTGATCGATAAGTCGGGTGCTGACCAGCAGCGTGTTTAACGGCCCGTTTTGCTGCAACAGCGCGATCCACGCCGAGGTGCGCACCAGCGCGCTGGACCAGAACGGCAGCAGCACGGCGAAAAACAGCAGTTTCGACAGCGCGGGTCGCACCGACGCCATCAAATAGGCCAGCGGATAACTCATCACCACGCAACTGCCGGTCACCACCAGCGCGATAACAAAGGTATTTTGCAATACAATCCGATAGATAGGCACTTCAAGCAGGCGCAGGTAATTATCCATCGACAGCGCGCCATTGCTGTAAAAGCCCTGTTTAAGCAGGCCGATAATGGGCCAGATAAAGAACAGCGTCAGAAAAACCAGCAGCGGCAGAGCCAGCAACGTCAGGCGGGAAAAACGGCGCGGCCTCTTTTGCCGTTCCGCCGTCTTGAGCCCGGGTATAGAAGATGTGGTCACGTTTTCTCTCCGGTTTGCACAAAGGCAAGGCGCGGCCAAAAGTAGCCGCACCGACCCGTGGCGCTAGCTGATGAACAGCTGACGCGGGAACTGGGTTAATCGCTCGTAGCCGTCGTCGGTGATGGCGATGGTTTCCGACATGCCGAACCCGCGCGCCAGCACGTAAGTGTGGAAGGTCATGCCCGGCGTAAAATGCCAGTCACAGCCCGGCGCGGCTTCCAGCGGCTCGCCGCCGCTCGGGGCCAATAGCAGGCCGACCGAATAGAACGTTTTATTGGTGTAGGTTTCGCGTAACCCCGCCGCCAGCACGCCCTCGCGGTAAATGGCATCGGGCACCGTGGCCGCCACGCCGGGCTTGACGGCCGCCAGCGCCGCATCCTGAATGGCGATCAGCTGCTCTACCGCGCGGTGATCCTCATCACTCGCCGCTCCCACTCGAATCGGCCGCATAAAGCGCGCGTGATAATGCCGCACGTTAGGCGTGGTTTCGATCTGCACAATATCGCCGTGTGCCAGCACGCGATCGTTATAACCGCCGTGCAAATGGTAAGCGCGCTCGCCCGATGACATCACGCCCGGCCCCGGCAGATCACTGCCCGCGCGGATCATCGCGCTACAGATTTCCGCCGCCATCTCACGCTCGCTCACGCCGACTTTGGCCGAGGCAATCGCCGCCGCCATTCCCGCCTCGGCAGCATGCGCCGCGCCGCGCTGATAGTTGATTTCAGCCGCAGATTTAATAAAGCGCATCTGAGTCACCAGCTGGCTTTCGTCGAGCATCAGCGCATCGGGTAAACCCGCCTTGAGGCCGTTGAAGCGCGCCACCGACAGCGGCCAGGCGCCCATTTCTATTGCCAGTTTTGGCGACGCGCCGAGCCGTGAACGAATCGCCTGCACCGCGACGGCATTTTTATCATCGCTGTCGCTCCACATCACGCGATCGGCATACAGACAGGTGCTGTCGAGATAATAGGCCTCCACGTCACGGCAAATCACCGTCGGTTCGCCGCTGGCCGGAATAATCGCAAACTGGAACGACGAATAGGCGCGAGTGAAAAATCCGGTGATCCACGTTACGCTTTCCGGCATAAATGCCAGCAGCGCGTCGTAGCCTTTTTCCACCAGCTGCTGCTGAACCCGCGCCAAACGCCCTTCGTACTCGGTTTTTTCAAACCAATAGTTGGTTTCCACCATCATCAAAATCCTCTATGTGAATTACTGTTGCATGGCGGTGTTGTAGGCTTCGCCCGCCGCGAGGGAATGCGCAGCCCACCAGTTGATATCCATAAATACCGCGTGGGAGAGACGCTCTGGTGTTGACGGCAATCTTCCCTGCAAAGACTTATCAATCAATGGGATAGATTTCGGCGTAACCGGGCCGTAAGCCACATATTTGCTAAACCGCGCCTGCACTTCCGGACGAACGATGTAGTTAAGGAACTTGACCGCCTGCGCTTTGTTTGGCGCGCCCTTAACAATCATGAAATAGCCGACCTGCGCGACAGACTGGTCCCACGACATGGCAATCGGCAAACCGCCGTCGATCCCGGCTTGAAAACGTCCGTTCCAGCCTAGCGCCATCACCACTTCCCCACTGCCGAGCGCCTGAACCGGCTGTGCACCCGCCGACCACCACATCGCAACATAAGGTTTAATCTGACGAATTTTATTTAATGCCCGCGTCATGCCTGCTGGCGTGCTCAGTGTTTTATAAATATCTGCGGGCGCGACGCCGTCGGCCAGCAGCGCGGCTTCCAGCACGGTATCCGGCTTATCCGGCAAGGTGCGTTTGCCCGGGAATTTTTTAACGTCCCAGAAATCGGCGAAGGTTTTTGGCCCACCGTTTGGAAAAGCCTTGGTGGAATAGCCGATGACGGTGGAGAAGATTTCTGACGGCACGCCGTAATCGTTGCGCGCTTCGGGCAATACGTTGCTTTGATCGACCATTTCAGGGGTGATTTTCTCGAACAGGCCGCTTTTTGCACCCTGCATCAGGCTTGCGCCGCCCGCGGTGACCACGTCCCATTCAACGCTATCGGTATCGACCATCGCTTTAATGCGGGCGATGACCGGATTGGTATCTTCGGTAATTTTAATGCCGGTTTCTTGGGTAAACGGCTTCATCCACGCCTCGCGGATGCCGTCCTGATAGGCGCCGCCCCAGCTGGCAAAGGTCATTTCATCGGCGGCGTTGGCACTCAACGGCAGCGCCGCCGTGACGAGGATCGCCGCCCCGGCAAACAGGCCGCACAGCTTTTTATGCAGCGTTGTCTTCATCTTTTTATGCAAATTTGTCTTCATCTCTTTATGAACGATTGTCATCACTTTTTCCCTTAATGTGGTTATAAAGCTGAAGGTGGTGAATTGAGATTTTTGAGTCGATAGTTTTTGTTTTTTTAAATTTGCTGGTTAACGTGAAGAAACAAAGCTGGCGAAACGGCTTAGCATCGATTTCGCCGCCTCGGCCTCGTCGGCAGTGGCAATAAGCTGCGCAATATCTCCGCCGTCTCGCTCCATCGTCGTGCGATTTTGCTCGAACCACAGCGGGGCCTGCTGCAAGGTAATTTCTGGATGCCCCTGAATCCCCCAGATGGGCTGGTCTTTATAACGCCAGATTTGATTGGGACACTGGTCACTGGTCGCCAAAATCGTCATGTCCGGATGGGCTGCGCGCACCTCATCGTTGTGCCAGACAAACATGTAAACCTGCGGATAAATTCCCGAGGCGATCGCATCGTCGGCCGCGGCGGGCGTCGCCTGTAGCCATTGATTGCCGATTTCACACGACGATCGACGAAATACCTGATCCTTTCCGCACAATGCCGAAGCCAGAATCTGGCTACCAAAACAGATCCCAAGCATCGGAATACCCAGCTCGGCCGCTTCGGCAATCAGCTGGTGTTCGCGATGAATAAAGGGAATATCTTCGTAGGCGCCGTGCGGACTGCCGGTAAGCACTATGCCGTCATAGCCGGATAAATCAGCGGGAAACTGGTTCTGGTAGGCCCAAAAACGTTCAACCTCCAGGCCCCACGATTCAAAACGTTCATCGAGCTTGGCTATCGTCTGTTGCGACGTGCCGTTATGGAGATAAAGCAGACGTTTGCGACCCATTGGACCTCCTTTTGACTATGATTGCTGTTAATAAAACGACCGCCGATGCGGCCACCCTTTACCGTAATTCGTTACCGTATTCCGCTGCCCGCCACCGATTGGACGATGGCGTTGCGCGCGTTTTCGATGTGTCGCGCCATGGCCTGCGCCGCGGCTTCGCCATCACCCGCTTCGATGGCATCGATAATGGCCAGATGCTCCTGGCGGCCCGGCTCAAAACGCGTGGGCACCGTCTCTTTACCGAACATTCGCGTGCGGGTACGTAAATCGCCGAGCAGCCGCAGCAGTAATTTATTGCCACCGGTTTCGGCGATACTGAAATGTATAAAATCGTCGACCTCCCAGTGATAACCGGCGGAGACCTGCTCGGGGCTTGCCATCGCCGTCAGCTTTAGGCGAAGAGCGGCCAGTTTTTCCGCCGACATTTTGCCCGCCGCGCTCCTTGCCGCATCGGCTTCAAGCAGAATGCGTATCGACATGATTTCAAGAATTTCACTGAGCTCGACGCCGTTCACCAGCAGCGTGCGCCCCGAACGACGCAGATAATGACTGCCTTCCAACCGGCCCAGCGCCTCACGAATGGGCGTGCGCGACAGGCCCAGCTCTTCGGCCAGCCGACGTTCACTCACCACCTCGCCGTTAATCAGCGCGCCGACCTGAATCATCTGTAACACGGCGTCAAAGGCATTTTGCGTCAGCGACTGCTCGGCTGTCGGGGTGAACTCCTTTGCTTTCATTTTCGCCTCTTTTTGGCTGTATTTTAGTCATGCTATTTTTGTATTCTATTTGTATACCACTTGGATAATAGGTATTTCATATGGATAAATTTTCGCCAGCCGTCGAGCGTGAGAAGGGGTTTTGATGAGTAAAAGCGTGAGCGTCTGATGCACGTTGAGGAAGTTTTGATAGAAGCATTATTAATATTAATAAGATATTCGAATGGGATTTTTTATTTCCACTGCTTACCAAGCAGTAATTAATTTAATACATTAAATTTTATTCATCTATATTTCCCGCTTAAAGATTGCAGCCATTATTATAATTTCCACTAGCGATTGGTTATTATTACTTTAATTAACTATGCTTCGTGGGTTGGGCCAATGTTGGCTCAATAAAATAATGAGGTCTGGCTATGTCAACTGAAACGCTTAGAACGTTTGTGGAAGAGCAACTCAATCTTGCTGCGCAAAAAATTGTCGATAAAGGCGATAAAACCGATGAAGTCAGCGCGGGTAAAATCGACTTCTTTATCGCGCTCCGCAGCGCACTGTCGGGGGATCTCGACAAAAGGGAGCTCGGTATGCTCGACGCAGTCAATGATACTTTGCAGCACCTTGAACTCATCGACAGTAGCAAGACTTTTTATAAATAACTCGTTTTTCAGCGTTTTATTATCTTTAGTCTATTATCGCCAGCAACCTATTGAAATAGTCCACAAATATGGCCATTATTTCAGGGTTCAGATAATAACTTGAGGTAAGTGATGGAAATCAAATGGCAGGTACTTGAAGGCAATCGTCTCAGCGCAAAACAGCTGCACGATATATTGGCATTGCGCAGCGCAATCTTTGTGGTTGAGCAGACGTGTCCTTTTCAGGATATTGACGGATTGGACCTGCTGGACGATACGCTGCACGTTGCCGGATATAGCGAAGATAAACTCATCGCCTATACGCGGGTATTAAATTTAAGTCATTCCGCCGAAGCAATTAAAATTACCCGCGTAATTGTCGACGGTTCCGTCAGAGGGCAGAAGTTAGGCGTTAAGCTTATGGAAAAAACGCTGTCTGAAATTCACGCTCTTGATCTCAAAAATCTTGATCTCAGAAAAAGCATTAAGCTCTCTGCGCAATCGCATCTGCAAAAGTTTTATGCAAGTTTTGGCTTTGATGTCATATCCGAGGAATATCTTGAAGACGATATTCCTCACGTCGATATGCAATATGTGGGACCTGTTTAATTTCAGGAACGTTATTTCATCCGCGTTCATTGAACAATAATTTGCGTCTATATTGTCAAAACAGCTGCTTCAACCTCTCCCAGGTCGCGACAGCGGTACGCTCGTAAGTCAAAGGCGTGACTGAAATATAACCCTTGTGAACAGCCTCCACCTCACTGTGCTCGGGCAGTTCGTCAATGCCATGTTCAACGCGGATCCAGTAATAATTTTCGCCATGCGGATCCGCGGTTTCAGTAACATCGAGCCCTTTCACCTTACCGATTCCCTGACGACTGATTTTCAATCCTTTCACCTGTTCACACGGCAGATTAGGGAAATTGACGTTTAGGCAACATTCATCGGGTAAACCTGCATGCAATAACTGCTCAAGTACTGGCTGGATAAATTCTTCAGCCACCCGCCAGTCTGGAGCATCCTGCTGCCGTTTATCCTGACTGAATGCGATTGCCGGAATTCCAAGCAGCACGCCGGTCATTGCCGCCCCGACCGTGCCTGATAAAATGGTTTCAAAGCCGATATTTGACCCGCTGTTGATCCCTGACAACAGCAGGTCTGGCGGCGCCTCTTTCATAAAATGCCGTACGGCGAGTGTGACGCAATCGGCCGGTGTGCCATGGACGGCAAACCGACGCTCGCCACGCGACTCAACGCGGAGAGGTTCACGTAGACTGACGGAGTTCGAGACGCCGCTTTTGTCAGTCGCCGGGGCAACCACCCAGACTTCGTCAGCAAAATGCGCGGCAGCACGTTCAAGAATTTTTATTCCTGGCGCATCAATCCCATCATCATTAGCGAGTAAAACGCGGCGAAAAGGTTTCTGAGACACGGTTCGTTCCTCTTGTTACAGACGTAATGAAACCTAAAGCTTAGGCTCTATTTATTACAGGACCAAGTATTACAGGACCAAGAATTACAGCACCAAGAATGAAAGATTATTCTTTTTCGCCAAATCCTTTCGAGAAGAGATCTCTTATTTCGCTCATAAGATTATTTTCATCGCTTCCTTCACAGATAATTTCAATATTTGAATGACCTTTTACGCCGGCACCTAATAATCCCATCATGCCTTTAATGACTGTTTCCTTGCCATTATTAATAAGCGTAACCGACGCTTCATGTTTTTTAATGGTTTTCATTAATATCGCCGCAGGACGTGCGTGCAGGCCCGTGCTGTTAACAACACGTATATTCTCTCGGATCATAGTTGGGTCCTGTATTTAGCAGGTTAATTTAATAGGCGTAATTAAAAGACTCGGTTCATCATTTGAATTTTACTGTAAACATCGGCCTCTACCGCGGCTTTGGCGCTGGTCATCACACGGGCCAGATTGGCCTCATTATTGTTTCGAGTCCAGTCTTGCCCGACGGAGGTAATAAAGGCCTTGCGTAAGTCACTAGCAATATTTAATTTCACCACGTTGTATTTAACAAAACTGCGAATAATGTCTTCGCTTATTCCGGATCCTCCGTGAATAACCAGCGGTACGGGGCAAATCTCGGCGATTTCTTGCAATAGCGGAATATCAATGCGCGGAATATCTTCCAAACCATGCACGTTGCCGACGGATATTGCCAGCATGCTGCACCCGGTTTCCTGTACAAACTGCAATACCTGACGAGGATCGGTTTTGCAATCGGCCTCACTCACGTGGTCATCTTCTTTACCCAAGATTGCCCCCAACTCAGCTTCGACGGGCACGCCAAATGATTTGCAAAAGTCCACGGCCGCTTTGGTAAAGGCAATGTTTTCTGCAAACGGTAATTCTGCCCCGTCGATCATGACCGAAGTAAAACCGGCTCTCACCGCCTGCTTTACATCTTCCAGCTCTTTACCGTGATCAAGGTGCAAACTAATAGGCACATCCATCGTTGCCGCACGTTTTCTAACTATTTCGTAAATATAATCATAGCCGGAAAGTTTAGCGTTAGTCGGTGCAATCTGAATAAAGTTAGGCAGTCCTGAACGCTCGATGGCGTCCAGAATTGAAATAGTGGTTTCTAGATTCGTCGTATTAAATGCGCCAGCCAATACGCCTTGCTCACGAATACGTTCCAGCAGAATATTACCGTTTACTAATGGCATGTTATTTACCTCTCTCGTCGTTGGAGTACAGTACCTAAATAATATTTATCGGATTTAAGCCAGACATTACCAAATTCAATAGGTTTGTCCTGCTCAAAGAAAACTAACTGTTCCAGATGTAATACAGGTGCATCTTCGGTAACGTCTAAATGATGTCCGCGCTCTGCGCCGATAATTTTCGCGGCATATCGGCTTTCGGAAAAACTTATTTTTCTGCCGGAAAGCCGTTCAATTGTCGGAAACAGGTTGTTGTGATTAAAATCGATCGCTTCAATGCCTTCGCAATAGGCTAGATTTATTCGATTCTCAATAAACATGACCTTCTCGCCTTCCACGCTTCGCACTCGCTCGAGGTATAAAATGGGTGCTCCTTCGGCAATTCGTAGTTTTGACGCCACTAACTTCGACGCTTTTTCCTGGCGACAGGTAATGACTTCGGTAGAGAATTTCAGATGCTGACTCTCGAGGGATTCTGCGAAAGACAAAAGCCCTTCCCCCAGCGAATAAGAGATATTTTCGCTTTTAACAAAGGTGCCTTTTCCCTGAACCTGAACTAATACACCCTCTTTAACCAGCATCGTGACGCCTTTTTTGACCGTGCCACGGCTGACATTCAGGATTTCCATAATCTGGTTTTCGGATGGCGTCCGATCGCCTGTACTTAGATCCCCTTTTTGGATTTTTTCTCTAATCCATTCAGAGACTTGCAAATAAAGCGGAATTTCAGAATCTTTCAAAACGGTATTCATGCAATTTTCCTTTTAAGATAAGATCGTCTATATACAACTATGCACAATTATCGTCAGAACATAACCTGAATTCCCGATATAAACAAACGATCGGCCTCACAAAATGCCCGCTGTGGCTTATGCTTTAAAGGAACTTAACGCAGAGTCTGCCTAAGCTCCTTCGCCCTCTCGCATGGGAATTTTTAGTCCATTTTCATAATGATTTTCAGCACATCATTGGCTGGATTCGCAGCAAACTCGATAGCTTCGGTGAGCTGAGACAAGGGATAATGATGCGTGATCATGTCATCAACATTGATTTTATTAAGGCGCAGAATCTCGATGGCCTCGGGCATTTCATAAGGTGAAAGCGAATAAGTGCCTATCACTGAAATTTCGTCGCGGAAGAATCGGCCAGCATCTATATTCACCATGTTGTGGTGATCGAACGGCGAAAAGACCACCACGCGCCCGCCACGTCGCAGCAGATTTATAGCTTGTGGCAAGAGAGAAGAGACGCCCGCCGCGATAATTACTACATCGACGCCAAACCCATCGGTCATATCCTGAATCTGTGCTTCAAGATCATCACGTGCAGGATTGATGGCGTGATTGATGCCAAGACGCAATGCGAGCTCGAGTTTAAAAGGCGAAAGGTCAGAAACGATGACCTTGGCTGCGCCCATCATGGCTGAAAGCTGCGCGCTCAACAGACCGATAGTGCCGCACCCCATCACCAACACGCTACAGCCAGAAGAGATCTTCGCCTGTTTCAAACCGTGCAGGCAACAGCCCACCGGCTCAACCATAGCCGCCTTTTCCCATGACATTTCCTGCGGGATTTTATGGGTAAGATGCTTGACGTGCAGTTCGGGCAGGCGTATGTATTCGGCAAAACCGCCAGGCTCGATATGGGTCGGTTTAAACTGTTCGCACAGTGTGTAATGCCCACGGTCGCAATAATGACAGGTGAAACAGGGAACGTGGATTGCCGTCACCACTCGATCGCCCGGCCTAAAGCGTGTCACGCGTTTGCCGACTTTAACCACTTCAGCGGCGACTTCATGACCCAGCACAACAGGACCCGTTACCGTTTGATGCAGCGCTTTATGAATATCCGTGCCACACAGGCCGCAGCTTTTCATTTGAAGAAGGATATCTCCCTCTTCCAGTTCGGGGACCGGCAGGTCTTCGTAACGAATATCATTTTTGCTGTAGTAAACGCTGGCTTTCATATGGCATTCCTGTCCACTTGATTTTCAATTTTCATTTTCGATTCATAAAGAGGTCGATAGACCTGCTCGAAAATGCCTCTAAAATGGGCTGCCGATTGGGTATTCGGCTGATAAAGGATCTGCATCTCGTCAGGTAACGCGCGTGTTCCAGTCTGATAACCCGCGCCTTTGGCCCCTATTATTGCCGCCCCCTTGCTCACCGCTTCGGGGATGCGACATGCCAATATATTGCGGTTAAGGACGTTTGCCTTAAGCTGCAACCAGTATGGATTCTGGCAGGCCGCGCCAATCACCATCACCGTCTCCCAATATTGCCCTGTCAATTTCTCATAGCTTTCCAGCAGCAGTCTAAGTTCAAAACAGAGCCCCTGAAACAGCGCCTGCAGGATATCCTCGGGCTCTGTTTTTTCGCCAAGCCCGTAGATTAGGCCTTTGGCAAATATACTGCGTTTTGGTGGCCCGCTTCCTCGAAGGTGTGGCATTAAAAAACTTTCACTCGCCTCATCAGCAGCGCCTCGTTGCAGGAGCGACTGAGTCAGGTGGTCGAAATCTGCCGAGGAGACTCCGAATAACGTTTTAAACCACTCAATGGCGTACCCTGCCGACGGTAAAGAGGCATAAAGGGTGAACAGTTCCGCCAGCACGTGCTGACCGTTAGAGACTTTCGATTGAAAATAAGCGTCGGTCACCGAAGGTTGATCGCGCACCACTAGCAGGCCTTCTGTCGTACCGGTCGAATTGAGAATTTGATCTTCGCGAATCACCCCAACCGCTACCGATCCACTCATGTGATCGTGACCGGCAATGGAAATTCGAGTCTCTTCACTCAGGCCCGTAATCTGGCTAACCTCCTGTTTTATATTGCCTATAGGCTCACCCGCCGCGACGAGTGGGCTAAATAATCCTTTAGGTAATGCCATCGCCTGACAGATCTTCTCAGACCAGGTTCCTGACTTGATATCAAACGCCAGCGTGCGTGAAGCCAGCGAATATTCCGCACGCTTGATGCCACTCAAACGAAAGGCAATATACTCGGCTAGACAGAGCCAGCTTGCAGGTTTGGCATTTTCGGCATTTTCGATCCCCCACAAAATTTTGTTCAGACTGTAATTACTGTGAGCAGGGATGCCGGTAATTTCATACAGTAATGCTTCACCCAGACGATCGATGACTTTTTCGCTTTGCGGTTGGGCGCGCGTGTCATACCAAGTCATTACCGGACCGATAATGTTGGCTTGATCATCCATTAATACTCCCGCTTCACCGACACTTGCCACGGCAAGAGTCACGATATTTTGTGGATCGTCGACTGACAGAGCAGTCGTCGTAAGTCCGTCGATAATTCCCTGCCAAATAGCGTTAATGTCAAAATCACTGCCGTAAACCGTCATAATTTTTGGCGTATTGAAACTGTATTTACTGATAAGTTCAAAGTCTGAGATACGGTAGAGACAGATCTTGCAATTTGTAGTGCCGACATCAATACCCAATGAATACATAGTTCCCTCCCGTTCAGGGAATAACATCTTAACCAAGGTATAAGGGGACAATTACGACGTCCCCTTTACCCGAGATGTTATTTGCTTGGTTGCGACATCTGTTGAACAACAATAGTTTCTTCAACGTCGTCCTGCTTAAGCTGTTTATTGGTCATTCGATGAAGCAGCATGCAGATAATGAAAATAATCGGGATAAGTATCAGCGCAAGATAATTACCTTCAAATACTTTCACAGCCCAGAAGCGGAATGGGTTACCGCCATCAAGCAGGCTCGAGATTTCACTGTCCGTTTTCATTGGGAAGTGAATACTCTTTGCCACGGCGGTAATAATCGGTGCGGCCGCTGACGCAACATATAAATTAAGGGTAAGAATAGGAATTCCAATAATAAAGGCGCGTGCGATATTTCCGCGACAGGCCAATACAACCATTGAAATAGGAACCCAGATATTCGCCAGGTCGCCCAAAGGTAACAGGCGATTTCCCGGCAGAATAACGGCCAGCAGTACACCTACGGGAATAAGCAATAGCGCGGTTGAAAGGACTGACGGATGGCCTACGGCGACGGCAACATCCAGACCAATATATAAATCATCGCGGTCGGGATAACGCTTGCGCAGATATTTACGGACAGCATCAGATAGCGGCAGCAAACCTTCCATTAGCAACTTGACCATGCGGGGCATGATAAGCATCACCGCGCCCAGACTCATCGCCAGCGTCAGCACGCCCTTGAAGTCATACTTCGCCAGTAATCCAATCCCCGCACCCAATATTACGCCCAACATCATCGGCTCGCCAAAGATGCCGAAACGTTTCTGAATCGTCTCGGGGTCAGCATTCAACTTATTGATTCCTGGTATCTTATCGAGGATCAGATTGCCTAATAATCCGACCGGAAAGAAGATGGCAGAAGAGAGCGTTGGTAAAGAAATACCGGGCAGATTGAAATATTTCTGCACGAACGGCGCACACCAGTCAGCCAGCAGCAGCGTTATCACACAGGTTACGCCTGCAATGAGTAACCCAAACATGAAGCTGCCCGTCACGTTGTACACCATCGCGCCCACCATCGAAAAGTGCCAGAAATTCCAGACATCGATATTGACGGTTCGCGTCCATTTCAGCGTCAGCATTAATACATTAATACCGAGCGTCAGCGGAACTACAAATGGGGCGACCTGCGAAGCCCATGCAATAGCGGCCAGCGGCGTCCAACCCAAATCCACAACAGGTAAATTAATTCCGGTATTAAGCACCATATCTTTTGCTGCTGGACCCAGTTGGTCAACCAACAGACCGAACACTAAAAATAGGCCAATAAAACCCATGCCAATCGTTAGTGCCGAACGCAGTGCCCTGCTAAAACCGGTACGCAGGCAAAGCGCCATAATAAAGATAATAATTGGCAACATTATAGTGGGGCCCAGCCCCAGCAAATATTGTATCGCGCCATAAATTGAATCGATCATGATGTATCCCCGTTATTTCTTAAGGATGGCAACGATTTTCTCGAGTAATTCTTCTTCTCCAAAACCAGTCAATAATGGCAGACCGTTTAATATCGGAGTTTGAAGATTCATTTTGACCGCCGAGGTAACGATAATAAGATCGGCCATGCCATCCTGACTACCGATAGTGCCGATATTCGATTGCATGGCGTCAACGTTAATACCATTTTCCTTGCAGAAATTTACGACCTTTTCTGTTGCCACTGCTGAAGTTGCAATACCGCTGGTACAGGCGAAGATGATTTTCTTATTCATTTCAGACTCCGGAGTAGAGTAATCGGAAGTTACTAAAAGCTGCTTTAAAACAGTCTTTAATCGAGATTTTTAGCTAATATCTGCAGAACTTCATCCTGAGATGAAGTATGCAAAAGCTTGTGCATCTCATCAGTTTTCTGGAAAAGAGAAATTAATTTCATCAGAAATTCCAGGTGCGCATCTTTCCCTTTAAGCAAAAGAAAGAAGATCACATTTACCTTCATCGTTAAATCAGGGTCTTCAGCCTGATTGAAAATAATCCCTTCTGGGCTGGTCACCACCACGAGCCTTTCTTCACGAACGTGCTCAACGTCAACATGGGGAATAGCCACGCCCATCGTTTCCAGCTGCATAGCTGTGGGATGATGTTGTTCACGCAAAATCAGCGCTTGCGGGTAGCTTTCTTCAACAATTCCCTTAGTGAGAAGCGTTTTGCTTATCTGATCAAATAAAGCATTCCTGTCTTGCTCCGCCTGATTCAAATAGATTAATTCACGCTCAAGTGACGTATTCAGTGACATGTCGAGCTCCTGACCTCTTGTGTAGGGATAATGCTTGAAACTCCTGGGTGGTGACAAGCATGGTTGTCTATGTACAACTATGTTCAACTTGTATAAAACTTACACGCTTCCTCGACGTTGGAGCAATCGCGCTTGTCAGGATTTGTGCTTAACCTCACATAAAATAATTTTGAGGCAGCAAGATATTGGGGAAATTTTAGGCGGAGTGATGAGTAGCCAAATTAGCGGAAACGCGTATTTAATCTTACGTTTTGCCAACAAAAAAAGCGGGAAGTTGAGGGAAATATTCAATAAAACCAATGGCATTAACGTGTCGCTAACGCCATTTAGCTCTGATTTAACTGCGGCTGAAAATAAGGGGTAAAGTCGTTGGAAAGGCGGAGGGATTTTGTAGTCACAGACATAAAACGCCCTCACTTCATCTTTTACAGCGTCATAATCATTTCATGCCACGCCATACCGCCGTGATCCGACTCAGAAGGTCGGACATATTCATAGCCAAATTTCTTATACAGTTCAACGTGTTGTGTTTTGCACATCAAATGAATAGTTTGTTTTTCTCTTTCTCGCATCATCTTCACAAACTCTGTCATCAACAGGCTAGCGTAGCCTTTTCCCTGATGGATCGGGTCGAGAACCACCGACATGATCACGACGTTTGGCGCGGCGGCGTCATGTCCGATAAGTTCTTTAAATTCTTCATCCGACATCACCACGTCCCAGGCACAGCCCGAGTTGATAAAGCCGATAATCTCGCCTTCGTGCTCTAAACAAAGAAATCCTTCTGGATATTGCTGAATACGGGTAGCAATTTTCTCTCTCGTCGCCGCTTCGTCGCCCTCGTAGGCTTCGGTTTCAATAGCATAACAGCGGTCTACGTCAGCTAAGCTGGCGCGGCGAAATAGTGGCTGGCTCATGAATTTTCCATAATGAGTAAAAGGACTGCGATACACTTGATTGTAAAGCAATCATGGAGTTAGCTAAAACTAAAAAAGTAATCGAATAAAGATTCACTCCTCCCTTCATACCCAATTTTTTGATATTGATAGAGCAAGCGGCATTTCCATGTTTTGTACTAAGCATGGCTTTTTTACCTATTTAACTTTATTTTTCGCGTTGCGCATAATGCTCCAACATCGCTATTAACGCTAAAGGACCGAAGCTTATGACGCAGCTAGCCATCTCACATATTGCCTTTTTAACGCCGGGAAACTATCCCGATAATGCGCCGTGGCAAGGGTTGGAAGAATCTCTTCAGCTGTTCGAAACCGGTGAGCGGTTAGGTTTTAACGGCGCATGGGTGCGTCAGCGACACCTTGAACATGGCGTGTCTTCTTCAAGTACATTTTTAGCGGCAGCAAGCCAGCGTACCAAAACGATTGAGCTTGGCACGGCGGTGATCCAGATGGGTTACGAGAGCCCTTTTCGTTTGGCAGAAGACCTGTCAACCGTGGATGTACTGTCTCGTGGCCGTCTAAATGTGGGTCTTAGCGCGGGCCAACCTGCTCATGCTGAACTGCTTGGGCCTGAAGTATTCAACGAAAATTGGCGTAATGAGGATTTTTCATATCATCGCGTTTCGCGGTTGATTGATAACCTGAGCGGCCGTTATTTAGGGGATGAGGAGAGTTTTATCGAATCACCTGGCAACCGCCAACGCCCACGTTTACAACCTTATGCTTCTGGGCTGACCGATCGTATTTGGTATGGCAGCGGTTCTCTACGATCTGCAAAATGGGCGGGAATAAATAACCTCAACCTATTGATTGGTAATCTTACTTCGGGCGAGAACACTGATGACTACTATACTGCCCAGCTTAATCAGCTCGACGCTTTTCGTGCTGCATTACCCGCCGATGCAGTGAGAATACCTCGCATCGCACGAGGCCGCGTAGTGATTCCATTTGACAGCGCCGATGCTTCCACTCGCCGTCGATATACCGATTTTGCAGCCTCGCGCCATGTTCGAACCCTATCGCCGCAGGGCGAGCGTCGTACTTTATTTTCGCCAGATCTCGTTGGCACTGCGGAACAAATCGTTGAGCAACTGCATCAAGACCCGCTGTTACACGAAGTGAGTGAGCTGCGTATCGAGTTGCCTTATGAATTCAATATAGAGGAATACCAGCAGATCCTTACTGACTTTATCGAACGTGTGGCCCCAGAGATTGGTTGGAAAAGAGATGTTTAGAAGCCAGCGCAAGAAATGAATGCACAAGATTATGAATATTGTCCCTTATTGTTTTTGTCTTTAAAGAGGCGACTAATCAGAGTCGCCAGTCTGCCTAAAATTGGTTATCATCCGCCTCCATTCTTTATTCGTGTAGCCTGATGTCCAAGATAATCGATACCTTTATCGCTCCGCCGTGTCATGACAAGATTGAGATTCTCTATCAGGATGAACACCTCGTACTTATTAATAAACCTGCCGGTTTGCTCAGCCTGTCGGGGAAGAATCCGCTAAATCTCGATTCGGTGCATCATCGACTGGTCAAGTTATTTCCGGGCTGCACGTTAATTCATCGCCTCGATTTTGGCACCTCCGGCTTGATGGTTATTGCCCGCAACAAGGCTATTAATGCCGCGCTTTGCCAGCAATTTAGTGAGCGCACAGTGAGCAAAGTCTATAGCGCCCTGCTCTGCGGCCATCTTGAAGCCAATGAGGGAATAATAGATGCAGCGATTGCCAAAGATCCGGCGCTATTTCCGCTGATGTCAATTTGCGCTATAAACGGCAAGCCCGCGCGCTCGGGATATCGGGTTGTGGAACGTTTTCATCAGACATTAAAAGACGGAACTTCACTGCCCCTGACGCGGGTGGAACTCACACCTGAAACCGGACGGACGCATCAATTGCGCATCCATTGTCAGCATTTGGGCCACCCGATTTTGGGCTGCGACCTGTATGGCGGCCTTTCTCTTTCTATATACAAAAAAGAAACAGCAGGATTCACAAAAGAAACAGCAGGCAAAGAAATAGCCGCGTCTGAATTATCCACCGCTGAAAATACGCCGCGACTCATGCTGCACGCCAGCGAGCTGCATTTTATTCATCCGATTAGCGGTGAAAAGATTGAAGCACGCAATGCCAGCCCGTTTTGATTAGGCATCTTGATAACGTGCGCATTTTGAAAAGAAGGCGTGATAAATCGCACACAGTTCTCATTTTAGACATAAATTCCCGTTAACTTTTCTTAGCCCTCTTTGCTTATTACCTTCAATAATTCATATTGTTATCGATAAGAGCTCTCTACCGAGAGCATTGCCACTCTTTATTCCCACTGATTCTTTATTCCTACTGATTCTTTATTGCCACTTAATAAAAGCGATGAATTATGCCTTCAAATCTAGACCTCGCTGACCTTTATGCTTTTCAGGCGCTGGTAAAACATGGCAGTTTTCGCGCAGCCGCAGAAGCCCTGTGTCTTTCACAGCCCGCACTCAGTCGCAGAATTGATAAACTTGAAAACACGCTGGGCGTTAAGCTTTTTGAAAGAACCACCCGCCGCGTCAATTTAACCCTGATTGGCCGCACTTTTGCGCCCCAGGCTGAACGTCTTCTGACGGATTTCGATGAAATAATCAGTGATATCAGCGACACTGCAGGTAATCGTACCGGATTAGTGACGGTCGCCTGTGTGCCCTCCGCCGCCTATTATTTCATGCCGAAGGTTATCGCCTGCTTTCAGTCGCGCTATCCGCGAGTGCGAATTAAATTGATTGATACCAGTGCCGGCAATGTTTATAACGCGGTATTAAGTGGTCAGGCCGATTTCGGGCTCAGTTTTACTACCGCGCCTCAGCCAGAAATGGAGTTTTTGCCTCTTTTGCAGGAAAGCTACGTGGCGGCCTGTCGAAAGGATCACCCGCTGGCCGGAAAAAAGTCTATCTCGTGGAACGAGTTTTATCAGCACAATTACGTGCGGCTTGATAAAACGTCGGGCAATAGAAACTTGCTGGATCTCGCACTGGCGAAAATCGACACTCCGCGCCCTAGCGTCTGCGAAACGCGGCACGTAACCACCCTGCTCGGCATGGTGGAGGCGGGTCTCGGCATCGCCGCAGTGCCTGAAATGGCGATGCCCGGCAATAATCATCCGATATTAACGCGCATACTGCTAACCGACCCTCTGGTGCAAAGAGAGGTCGGTTTATTGAAACGGACTGGCCGATTGCTGTCACACAGCGCCAGCGAACTCGAACGTTTAATTATTGAGCTGCACTCATCTGAACCTTAGCGTTTTCAACAGCATCTAGCCCCGTTGCCTGCACGGTTTTTTGAACCTGCGCAGACGCGAGATAGTCGAGCAGAGCCTTTGCCTCCTGTGGATGTTCAGAGTTTTTAACCACGGCTCCGGCAAAACGGGTGACATACTGTAGATTGTCAGGGATTTTACCGATAAAGGTCACGCCTTGAACGGGTAACAGCTCGCTAACCTGCTGAAAACCTATGGCATATTGGCCATCAGCCACGGTTTGGGCAACCGGCGTTTTCTCGATTTTATGCGCCTTGCCTGCCGTTTCTTTTTCAATACCCAATTTCTTGAACAGCTGTGCTTCGACATATTTGCCGCTGGCACTGTCTGAATAGGCTATCGATTTAGCATTGAGAAGCACCTCGCGCAACGCCGCTTCATGACTAATATCCTGTTTTGGCTGGCCCTGCTTAATCACCGCGCCAATTTTGGAATCAGCCAGCTCTCGACGGGAATCCGCCAACACCCTGCCCTGTTTATCAAGCGCATCAAGGGCATAGCCGACCATAATGACCACGTCGGCCTTTTGCCCTGCCGCCAGTCGAGAAGGAATGGCATCGGGGGAATTACCCATCGATGGGCCCGGAACGGTTTTAATCGTCAGCCCCTCTTTTTTGGCGTAGGCCGGTTCCAGCTTTTCCCACGCGGCCTTAAATCCACCTGAAATCATCACCGTCAACTCTTTGGCCTGCAGACCTGCACTGGTAAAAATCCCGACCAGCAAGAGGCATAAAATTTGAATTTTTTTAGACATAGTGAACTCCTTATCCATAGGTTTTATTGGCGGATGGCTGCGGTAAACTACTGCGACGATAGAGGAAAAGTGTGGCCAGCAAGGCACAGACGGCGGCAAAACTCATCCATAGGCCCGGCGCAGCTTTGTCGCCGGTGACCTCAATTAGCGCCGTCGACATGGCAGGCGTGAAGCCGCCAAAGAGCGCCGTTGCTAAACTGTAGGCCAGTGAGAATCCGGCGACTCGCACCTCAACCGGCATAATTTCGGTTAATGAAGGGATCATTGCGCCGTTATACATGCCGTAAATAAATGATAACCAAAGCAATACGGCTAACATCAAACTAAAACTCGGCGCCGCAGCCAACAGACTGAGCGCCGGATAGGAGGTGAGTATTGCCACCAGCGCCATAGTGACCAGCACGGGTTTACGGCCAATACGGTCTGAAAGTAGGCCGCCAAGAGGTAACCAGATAAAGTTTGAAACGGCGACCAGCAGCGTAACCAGCAGACTGTCTGAGGTACTGAGTAGCAATACTTTTTTGCCAAAAGTCGGGGCGTAAACGGTTATCAGATAAAAAGCGGTGGTGGTCATCGCGACCATTAACATGCCGGAAACAACAATCTGCCAGTTATCGAGTAACGTGCGGCATACCTGAGAAATCTCGGGATGAGTACGACGGGCATTGAACTCGGCGGTTTCCTCCAATTTGCGGCGCAGCAAGAAGATAAAGGGCACAATCAGGCAGCCTAAAAGGAAAGGAATACGCCATCCCCAGTCTTGAATCGCGGCCTCATCAAGCCAGGCATTTAATGCAAAACCAAGCGCTGCCGCGACCATGATAGCCACTTGCTGGCTACCCGATTGCCAGCTGGTATAGAACCCTTTGCGGCCCGGCGTAGCAATTTCCGCCAGATAAACTGACACGCCGCCAAGCTCGGCACCCGCCGAGAAACCTTGCAACAAGCGGCCCATCAGCACCAGCAGCGGTGCCCAAAGTCCGATTCGCTCATAGGAAGGGATCAGGACAATCAGAAAGGTGCCCGCCGCCATGATGGACAACGTAACAATCAGCCCTTTTCTTCTGCCGACCTTATCGATATACGCGCCTAACACCACTGCACCTATCGGACGCATTAAAAATCCTGCACCGAATACGGCGAAGGTCATCATTAGCGATGCAAACTCACTGCTTGCAGGGAAAAACGTATGGGCAATGTAGGTAGCGTAAAACCCACAGAGGAAGAAATCGAACTGCTCGAGAAAGTTTCCAGAAGTAACGCGAATTATTGCACCAATGCGCGCATTGATTGACTGCGGATTGCCAGATATAGGGTTCATTATTTTTCTCCAAAAGGTAATGTTTTTGTTCATTACTTTCAGGAGACTGACCTGAATTTTGAAATTTAATAAGTGCATAGCGCGAATCAATTGATGCGCGACACGCATCAATTGTGCTTAACACCCCATTAACATTGAGTTTTTAGGACTAGTTACCAGAGAAACTTCAGGATTGATGAAACCCGGTTTTTAATGAATTTGTGAGCCAATTCATAATTTAGCGGCGAGTGAAAGACGCTAAATATTTATCATGACCCTTCGGTGGAGCGTGGTATCCATCGGGTTGAAGAGGCAATATCGTCATATTTTAGAGCGGAAGGTAAGGTAATTAGCTCAATCAGCACGCCAAAGGGCGTCATACCAAACCAGGTTTGGTTTCCCTTTCCTTCTTCTTGAGCGAAGCAGTCGGTCGGGCCCTCGAACATTTTGGCCCCATTTTCTCTCATCGATTCCCCGACCTCCTTTATATTATCAACATATAAAGAAAAATGATTAATACCCGGCTGGCTCGGATTAGCCTGATATTCTTTTGCTTCGGGTTGAGTCTGAAATAATTCGACATTACACCCGTTGGCTAATCGAAGCATCGCAAGCCCGCTAATATTAATCTCCGCAGGAAAACCATCTAGCGATAACATATCTTTGCCCTTGAGGCTTTTATCCGGCTCATCGGGTGGAACAATTCTATAAAGAACCGAAGCGCCCAACGCATTCACGAAAAATTTTTCCGCCTCATCAAGATTGCTGACCGTAATACCAATATGTTCAATACCTCGAATTGACATCTCATCCTCCATTTGTGCTAAAAAGTATTGTAATAAAGTGAATCCCAATAATTTCCGATAACTTTAAATCTCAACGAATCTCATTATTTTTGGATAACACTGTAATTAAGGATGGCACATATTTTTATTTTGTCATTTATTCACGAAATTGACTTAATTATTTACATCAAGATTATTTACATCAAGAAAAGTTTGTTCACAAAAACGCCCCTTTAAACGCACTCAGGTGACTTTATCTGATCCCCCTGCACATAGAACGCGCACTGTTACATCTAGCAATAATTTACTAACTTATTGAATAAAATCACTTTACTAAAAAATCATATTACCTGTGCACCACTTTCTGCACCTAGGTGCAGAAAGTGTTTGCAAAATCTTTTTTGAGTTAACATAATCTCAACAATGAATTAAAGGTTTTACCTAAAAGTAGTACGCGATCACAACATCATGGAAGTTTGTGATCGTCCAAGCCTTTACAGAGTTTCTTTTCTTCACCGATTGAAGTTCAATGGTCCTATGTGCAGCTACATCTTATAAGCGGACCAATGACTGAAGAAAAAAAGCCACGGAAACAACCCAAGGCAAATGCAAGCGCCGTCGCCAAACTTGCAGGGGTATCAAAATGGACAGTGTCTCGCGCTTTCACGCCCGGTGCCTATGTGTCGCCCGAGACGAAAGAAAAGGTCATGGCCATCGCGGCAGAACTGGGTTACCGCCCTAACCTGCTGGCGCGCAGTCTGACCAAAAGAAACACTCATATCATTGGTATCGCCATCGATGAGCTGAAAAACCCGCATTCTATGCGCGTGCTTGATGCTGCGACCAAAGAGTTACAGGCCAGAGGTTATCTGGCGCTGGTATTAAATATTACCGCCGGTGAAAACCATCAGTCGGTGATTCAGATGGCCGATCAGCTGCAAGTTGACGGCATCCTTTTTATTGCCAATGTGTTAAGTAACGAACTGTTTGATATCGCTCATAGCCTGCACTCCGTGCCGCTGATTCAAATTTGTCGTAACAGTGAAGACCATCGCAACATTGAAGTGGTTAATATCGACGGCTATGCAGCAGGCCGTGAGATAGGCCAGCTTTTGCTGGCGCAGGGTTACCAAAAATTTGGTTATCTTAAAGGGCCAGATACCGAATCCAGCCATTTGCTGCGTATGGATGGCTATCGGGATGAGCTTGAAGCAAGCCATTTTTCTATTGATTTACAGTTGGTTGCAGGCAGATATGAGCGCAGGCTGGCATACACCAAAATGAAAGAGTATTTGCTGTCAACGCCAGCTGATGAACGGGTTGATGCCCTGTTTTGTGAAAACGATGTGTTAGCCATCGGCGCGCTTGAAGCGATGTATGAGCTTGATGTTTACCATGAAATCGCCATCGTAGGTTTTGATGGCATTGAAGAAGCGGACTCGCCGGTCTGGGAACTGACGACTTATAATCAGAATACCGAAAAGTTGATCGAAGAGGCGATAAATCGCCTGACCGAAGGTAAATCGAATAACGACGGTGACTGGCGAAAAGGTCAGTTGGTAGTAAGGCGTTCGCATCTTATTAAGTGACGATTTACTCAGCCTGTGACTGTTTGCGAATTGACTTCAGTTAATAACGGAAGCAGGCTGAGAAAGCATACATTATTTCGCCTATTTCTTATTAGGCAGCAAAAAAAATGCAGCATACAAAAACAATAATTATTAACTGATAGAACTGACTTATTGCCAATTAATTTATAACACTAAGGGTGCTCCGATGTTAAATAACAACCTCGCGACCTAGTCCATTACTGCCTTATAGCGAAAGAAGCCAAACGCAACCTTTAATTTTTAAGGGTCGATGCTTTACGTCGCTCATATTATTATGCTGCGTTTAATCAACGCCAATTAACCGTGTTTTAACAGGGTTGGCTTCCTATTGCCAATTCTTAAGGTATTCGCCTATTTACACGCGAATTTTAGCAATGCTGATCATTATAATGTCGAGTTATTGAAGGAAATAAACATGAACCGAAGAGAAGCCCTCTTTTCAATCAGTTCACTCGTTGCAACGTTAACGGTCGCCCCCAAGCTGGGTGCCAAAGAGCTGCATAACGTGCCGCTCGAATCGGCATTAAATGCCGACGCCGTTCCCGTTCCCGCGATGCAAGGCGGTTATCGCGTATTAACCAATGAAACAGATCGCAAGAATCTGGCGGCTATTTATGACCGGCTGATCCCTGCCGACGACCATGGCCCTTCGGCGACGCAGGAAGGCGCTCTCGAATTTATCGATGACCAGCTCGCCGGTGATTACGGTTCGGGCGCGGCACTTTATCTGCAAGGGCCATTGCGTCCAGAAAATGAAGAGATGCTGATGGGTGCCCCTCAGTTTATGACCTCGCCGCGCGAGCGCTACATCACGGGCTTGAGAGCGCTGGAAGCCTGGGCGCAGGTGAATCATCACGCCTCATTTTACACCCTTAATGCCGAGCAGATTGACGCCTTCCTGACCGCGATGGAAGCCGGAAAAATAAATCTGGGTGCCGACGTCAACAGTCAGGGCTTCTTCGAATTAATGCTGCAAAACGTCCGTGAAAGTTATCTGGCTGACCCGCTGTATGGCGGTAATAAAACCATGGCCGGCTGGAAGATGATTGGCTTCCCGGGCGCGCGCTATGACTATCGCCAATACGTTGACCGTCGCGGCGAAAATTTGAAATTGATTCCAGTAAGCCTAATTCCAAAAGATTGATTGTCGGAGCAGAGTAAATGTCAGAGATAAGAAATAAAGCCGACGTCGTAATTGTCGGATTAGGCTGGGCGGGCTCCGTCATGGCCGAAGAGTTAACCCGCGCCGGTTTAAACGTTGTCGCTATCGAGCGCGGCGCGTGGCGCGATACTTCAACGGATTTCCCGGTTGCTGTCGATCCGGACGAATTGCGCTGGCACACCCGTCGCCAGTTATTGCAGCCGATGAGCGTCGAAACCACCACTTTCCGCAATAACAGCAGTCAGGATGCGGCACCCGTCCGCGAATGGTCTGCCTACCAGTTTGGCTGGAACGTCGGCGGCGCGGGAACCCACTGGGCCGGCATGTCATGGCGCTTTACCCCGTGGGATTTCGAGGTCGCAACACGGACTCGTGAGCGTTACGGTGCGGCTAGAATGAAAGATCTCCAGCTTCAAGACTGGGGCGTAACCTACGCCGAGATGGAGCCTTTTTACGATCGCTTCGAGCGCATCGCGGGTACCTCGGGTATCGCCGGGAATCTGAACGGCAAACCGCAGCCGAACGGTAACGTGTTTGAAGGGCCGCGCAGTCGTGACTACCCGACGCCGCCGTTAAAAGATACTCACTGGTTGCGTAAATATCGTCAAACAACGGAAGGAATGGGTTTTCACCCGTTTACCATTCCGGCGGGCAACCTTTCGCAATCCTACGTTAATCCGCTGGGCGTCACGATGGGGCCGTGTACCTATTGCGGATTCTGCGATTTTCACGGCTGTGGCAACTTCAGTAAATCGTCGCCACAGGCCTGTATTCTTCCTGTGCTGATGCGTCGTCCAAACTTCACCGTGTTGACCGAAACCGAAGTGTTGCAGGTCATCAAGCACGATGACGGCAAGACCGCCAAGGGCGTGCGTTTCGTGACTCGCGACGGGAAAGAAGGCTTCCAGCCTGCCGACGTGGTCTGCATCACGGCGTACCAGATGGACAACGTGCGCATGCTGCTGCTGTCGAAAATCGGCGAGCCGTATGACCCGAAAACTGGCAAAGGCACCGTCGGCCGCAATTATAACTACCAGAGCTGTTCTTCCGTCACGGGCTTTTTCGACGGCGAATTCATGAACCCGTTCATTGGCGGCGGCGCGCTGGCGGTGCAGATTGATGACTTCAACGGCGATAACTTCGACCATAGCAATCTCGATTTCATCGGCGGCGCGGGCATCATGGCCTACAACACCGACGGCCGCCCTATTCAGCACATGAACAGCCTTCGCGAAGGCACCAAACGCTGGGGCAGCGAGTGGAAAGCAGGCTACGCGCGCGACTATCAAACCGCCGCGACCGTATTCTGTCAGGGCACCTCAATGCCGGTGCGCGGGGCGTATCTCGATCTCGATCCGGTCTACAAGGACCGCCATGGCCGCCCTCTTCTGCGCGTAACGTTTGATTGGAACCAGAACGATATCAAGATGGTCGATTTCGTTACCGAAAAAGCCAAAGCCATTATGAAACAGGCTGGCCCGACGACCACCATCATGGAGAAGCAGACCGACAAGGCGTGGAATCCGTACCAGCAAGAGAGCTCGCACACGATTGGCGGTGCCGTAATGGGAGCGAATCCTCAAACTTCCGTGGTGAATCCTTATCTGCAAAGCTGGGACGTGCACAACGTGTTCGTGGTCGGCGCTTCCGCGTTCCCGAACAACGGCGGCTACAACCCGACGATTACCGTGGGCGCGCTGGCAGTGCGCGCGGCGCAGGCAATCCATCAGACCTACATTAAAAATCCGGCCCCTCTGGTGAAGGCATAATCATGAGCGCAAAAAAGAAAATCGGTTATAGCCTCGCGGCGCTGGCCGTGCTGGCAGGGATTGGGGTGTTCGGCAGACTCTGGATGGTGATGGACAGCTCGCGTTCCGAGGTGGCCGACAACACCGTCAAGCTGGCAGATTTCCACAGCACCGACGCGGCCGCCATCAAGCGTGGCGAATACGCGATGCGTCTTGGCGACTGCGCCGCCTGCCACGAGCAGAGCTTTGCGGGCGGCTATAAAATCAACACGCCGTTTGGCGAGTTGCAGACCTCGAACATCAGCCCGGACCGCGAAACCGGTATCGGCAACATGACCGAGCGCGACTTCTTCAACGCGTTACGATTAGGTCGCGGCGATCACGGCTTCCTCTATCCGGCGATGCCGTACACCGCCTACGCCAAGATGAGCGATCAGGATTTACACGACCTGTGGGCCTACATGTCGACCATGAAACCGGTCAGCAACAAGGTCGACGAAAATGGCGGCATGAACTTCCCGTACAACATTCGCCTGGCGATGGCGGGCTGGAATTTACTGTTCTTCGATAATAATGGCTTCAAACCGGAAACGTTGAAAACGGCCAAAGTTGCTGACGCCAGCGCGTTGGAAACCATTAATCGCGGCAAATATATCGTCGACGGTCCGGCGCACTGTAGTGTCTGTCACTCGGCGCGTAACGCGCTCGGCGGCGAAATCAGCAGCCAATATTTGCAGGGCGGCAATCTGGGTGACTGGTACGCGCCAGACATCACGCCGAATCCGCACGCCGGTATCGGCTCGTGGAGCAACGACGAGATTGCGCAATACCTGAAAACCGGCTCCGATGGCAAAAGCGTGGCGGCAGGGCCAATGTCCGAAGCAGTCGAACACTCGATGCAATATTTCACCGACAGTGATTTGCAGGCCGTCGCGGCTTACCTGAAAAGCCTTCCTGCTTCGGGTACGCCAGCGCCGAAAGCCTTTGCGATGGACGAATCGGCGCGTAATAAAGGTGCGCTGACCTTCGAGGTTAACTGTTCGGCCTGTCACGGTGAGAAAGGCGAAGGCATTACGGGGATGGTTCCGGCGTTTGCAGGCAATGGTTCGATGCTGAATAACCCGACCAATATGATCACCGCAATGTTGAACGGCGCGCGGGCAGCCAACACGGCAGAACGCCCGACTGCTGCGGGTATGCCATCGTTTGACTGGAAGATGAATGATCAGCAGATTGCCGATATCCTGAACTACGTGCGAAATTCGTGGGGCAATCAGGCCAGCGAAGTGACGGCGAAGGAAGTGGCGGTAATGCGTAAGCAGACCAAGGCCGGAAGCAAGCTTGCTGTCCAACAGCACTAATCAAATAAGCAATAATTTAAATAATAACCTTACAAATCAATAATTTAATTTACTTTTATTGAGGCTGGGTTATTATCAATAAAAAAGAATCAAGGATGATTCGGGTTGATGATTTTGGCGCTCATGGAGCGCCTTTTTTTCATCGATTAACACTTTTCTTTAATCGGTGACTTTTTCATCAAAAAGTCAGGGTAAACACCGACAGGATAAAAATCTATTCTGTCGGCCTGTGATTCCAGGGTTTATAGGGCGCTGGCCGGTGCTGGCGGATTGTCATAACCGCCCCAGATTGACTGGTCATAGTTCACCACTGAACCGGTCATCAATCCTGACTGCTCGCTAGCCAGGAAGGCGACGGCGCGCGCCACTTCTGCGGGTTCAATCAGCCGCCCGAAAGGCAAATCTGCCGCGGCCTTTTGCAGCCAGTCATCCTGCGCGCCATGATATTGCTTCATGATGCGGTCTTCGCCTTCAGACGCCATCCACCCAATATTCAAGGCGTTAACGCGAATATTATTGCGCACCGTAGCGTAGGCAGTGTTGCGGGTCAGCGTTGCCAGCGCGCCTTTGGAAGTACAGTAGGCGGCAATAAAAGGCTGACCGGTTAAGCCCGACATGGAACAGATATTAACGATGCTGCCCTTCACCTCGGTTTTTTTCATCAGCTTGATCGCTTCCTGAATCAGGAAAAACGGTCCGCGTACGTTGGTCGCCATGATTTGATCAAACAGCTCGGGCGAAGTGTCGAGAATGCTGCCGCGATCGGTCATGGCACCGGCATTGACCAACACGTCGATGCGTCCGAAATGCTGCTCGGCCTTGTAGATTGCGCTACGGCAATCGTCGACGTTGGTTAAATCCGTTTTATGAAAATGGGCGACACAGCCGTCGCCTGTCAGCTTGTCGGCCACTGCCGCGCCCTTCTCGGCATTTCGTCCGCAGAGAATTAGTCCCGCCGCGCCAGCCTGCTTGAACTCATTGGCGATGGCAGCGCCCAAACCTTGCGTACCGCCGGTAATGACGGCAATTTTTCCCTGTAATGAACCTGTCATGATGCTTCTCCTTCGATCAATGTGTAGCCCGCTTTTTTCAACGACTGTTTCAGGCTGGAATAGCCGATTTTTGCGTACTCTAATGGCGGGGCGAGCGCAGGATCCTGCTCGGCTTCCACCACAAACCACCCTTCATAGCCGATTTTTGCCAGCTCGGCGACGATAGCGTCAAAGTCGATGCAGCCATCGCCCGGCACGGTATAAACCCCTTTCAGGACGGCATCAAGGAAGGAATCCTGTCCCCAATCGAGTTTAGCGAGCACCTCGGCGCGCACGTCCTTGGTATGCACGTGATTAATTCTATCGCCATGCTTTTTAAGGATACTTAACGGATCTACGCCCGCGAACACGAGGTGACCGGTATCAAACAGCAGTTCGACGACCTGCCCGGTATTCGCCATCAACAGGTCGATGTCGCGTTCATCTTCAATCGCCGTACCAATATGATGGTGGAAAGCCAGCGGCACGCCGAAATTGGCACAATAGCTGGCAAATTCGGTCAGTTTTTTGCCATATTCGCGCATTTCAGACTCGCTTAAACGGCGACGGCGATTGAGCGCGATCTCCTGACGATTTTGAATAGTGCCCGCCGTTTCGCCGTAAACGATGCAGGTCGCGCCACAATCCTTAAACAGTTGCAGCTGCGGCGTAACCTTACTGATTTCACTCACTAAATCGTTATCCAGCAAGGTGCCGGAATACCAGCCGGACACCAGTTGCAGGTGATATTCCGCCAGCTGAGGACGAAGCTCCACGCTACGCAGCGGGAATTTACCGCCGGTTTCTACCCCTGAAAATCCCGCTTGGCGGCTTTCCGACAGGCAGACCGACAGCGGTGTATCACCGCCAAGTTGTGGGAGGTCATCGTTGGACCAGGCGATTGGCGCTATACCGAGTTTGGCTTTCAGATTCATGATGCGATTTCCTGTTAGGGTTAAATACCGATGCGCTGTTTTTTACGGTCTTGCTCATGCTGATTTCTTGCATCTCTTACACTTTCTCGTGCACTGACTTCCGGCACGCCCACGTCCCACCAGGCATCGCCCGGCGTCCACTGATGCGGGTGAGTATCGATGCAGATAACCGTGGTCCGATCGTTGGATTTTGCCCAATCAATGGCCGATTCCAGTTCGTTGAGATTGCCGACTTTTCGGGCCAGAGCACCCATCGACTGGGCGTGGGCCACAAAATCAACGTGGAAAGGCTCCTTCACTCGGCAATCTTTGAGCAGATTATTGAATGAGGCGCCGCCCTTGGCATTTTGCAGGCGATTGATCACCGCGTAGCCGCCGTTATCGCAAACCAGCAGGATCATCTTGTGACCTGAAAGCACGGTGGAATAGACGTCGGAGTTCATCATCATGTAGGTCCCGTCGCCAATCATGACAAACACGTCGCGGTCCTGTTCCATCATCGCCACGCCCCAGCCGGCCGAAATTTCGTAACCCATGCAGGAGAAGCCAAATTCGCAGTCAAAGGTGCCGGGATTTTTAACTTTCCAACCCTTGACCAGTTCACCCGGCAACCCGCCCGCCGCGCTAATCACATAATCTTCATTGGCAGCGCAGGCATTGACCACGCCTACCACCTGCGCGTAACTCGGCACGTTTTCGTAGATTTCCGTGCGCTGCTGCTTCTCTTCGATCAGTTGATTCCATTTGCTGAACATTTCGCGGCCATGACGCATCCAGCCAGCATCGACCTTATATTCGCCCAAGGCATTATTCAGCTCGTCAATCCCTTCACGAGCGTCGCAAACGAGAGGAATGGCAAAATGCTTGTGGGCATCAAATCGCGCCGCGTTGATAGAGATAAACTGCGCTTCGGGCGAAAATACGGTCCAAGAACCGGTCACGAAATCCATTAATCGGGTGCCAACCGCAATAATGACGTCGGCATTGGCAGCCAGCGCATTGGCGGAGGTCGAGCCTAAAATACCAATCGGCCCCATATGCACCGGGTTGTCGTGGGTAAACGCGCCCTTTCCGGCGATAGTTTCAACAACCGGAATGCCGCGCTCTTTAGCAAACTTCTCAAGTGCCTGTTCAGCCTGCGAATAACGCACGCCGCCGCCGGAAATAATCAGTGGATGTTTTGCCGCTTGCAGAAGTTCCACGGCCTGTTGCAGGCGATAATTGTCGGGACGCGGACGTGGAATGTGATGCACACGACGCTGGAAGAAAGCTTCGGGGAAATCCCAGGCCATCTCCTGTACGTCCTGACACAATCCCAAAAACGCCGGGCCGCACTCGGCGGGATCAAGCATGGTCGCTACCGCCTGCGGCAGGGAAGAGACAATCTGATCGGGCCAGGTGATGCGATCCCAATAGCGCGTAACGGCTTTAAAAGCATCGTTAACCGACTGAGTCGGATCGTTGAAATGTTCCACCTGCTGCATAACAGGATCAGGATGACGTCGTGCAAAGGCGTCGCCGCACAGCATCAAAAATGGCAGACGACTCACATGAGCCACGCCTGCGGCAGTCAGCAAATTGGTGGTGCCGGGGCCAATAGAGGCCGTCACCACCATGATTTGCCGACGCAAATTGGCTTTGGCATAGCCCACGGCGGCAAAGCCCATGGACTGTTCGTTTTGTCCGCGCCAGGTCGGCAATACGTCCTGCACGCTTTCAAGCGCCTCTCCCATACACGTCACATTACCGTGTCCGAAAATGCCAAATACGCCCGGAAACAGCGGAACTTCCTGACCATCTATCTCGGTAAACTGATTACTTAGATAACGAACAATGGCCTGCGCGGTGGTACAACGATACGTCGACATAGTAGCTACCTGTGATGTAGGGCCCGTCGGTAAAACAGGCGGTTTCTTTAGAAAAAAAATTGCATAACATAAAATTTCGCAATTTATGTTGCATTTTTTGACAAGACTTCCCCATTAAAGGGAAGCAATAAATCGGAAGCGCTATTTGTTATGGGCTTTTTTAGCGTCTTCCGAACGTAACAATCTTTCAGTTAAGGTCTTGATTCGTGGCTGATCTTCGCCGGGTTGCAGTATGGCCGCCAGAGAGAGCGCAATGCTTTGAACCAAACATACGGGCGCAGCCAGCGAACGCGAAAAACTGTACTCTTCTTCCGGAATGGTAAACAGCACGGACGCGTGTTTAGCCAGCGGAGAAAGTACGCTATCGGTGATAGCCACAATAGGCACCGTTTTGCTCTCGGCGATGTCAGCGATGTCCATCACTTCCTGCGCATAATGGCGGAAAGAAACGGCAATCAGCGCATCTTTACTTTTCATGCTCATGGCTATTTGCGGGGCCAGACCACCGGGCATATTGAGCAAGATAACCTTGCGATTCAACATGGTGAGCAAGTAACGCATCAGCATGGCCACCGGCTCGGAACGCAGCTGACCGGCAATATAAATGGTGTCGGCACGGCTCAAATACTCGGCACTTTTATCCAGATCAACAGCTTGAATACTTTCCAGCATGCCTTGTAAGGTCGCTATGTCGCGCACCACCAGATCTTGTAAAAAGCCTGCACTGCCCTGCTGTTGATTCCTTTGCAAATCGCTTTCCAGCGCGGTAATACGTTCGTTATAACCCGGCGCGGACGTCGCCAGTCGCGTCTGAAACACGACCTGCATCTGCTTGAATCCGCTGTAACCCAGATTCTGGGCAAAACGCACCAACGTCGAAGGATGCAGGCTGCATTTCAGCGCGATGGCATTGATAGATTCAAGCGCCACGGCGTTCGGATTCTGCATGATAAAACGTGCTACTTGTTGAAATCGCTCAGATAACTGGGGATAGCGCTCCGTTATCTCATTCACCACCTGCTCATAATTTTTATGGGGCGGCGGTGGCGATTGTTTATCATTTTTCTTTCGAGTCACCATATTGATAGGCCCTAAATCCAGCAAATTTCTAAAACTGAATGCATCCTGCGCTGATCGCAAGGCGATGTCATTCCGTCTCAACCTTGAATTCAGGTTATAGCAACTAAAATTGCATTTCAATTTTACTTGCAATAGACATTTCAAAAATCGTGATCTTGCTCTGATATTCGATATAAAAATTTCATTTTAGCCCCTCTCGAAAAAGCTCATTCTCCTCATTTCATCTTATCAAAGCATTTTAATTAGATTAATAATCATAGACTTATAATTTTATAATTTTTAAAACCCTCATTATTTGGAAGATTTAATTCATTTTGCAATTTTTATTGCGTTGATCTAAATATTGCAACTAGAGAGTTCAGTTACGCCATCATCAGCGATTTTTAGCGAAATGAATCGTCACTGACAGACCCCCTTTCCACTCACGGGTTATCGACTATTAACCCCAGCTAAGACAGGAAGCGCGTATGTACGAAAACTATGGGCAGTTTATTGAAGGCGGCTGGCGCAAGGGTCAGGGATCCAAAACGCTTACCGTTACCGATCCAGGTCGAGGTGAAACGTTGGGCGAAATCGTTGAAGCTTCCGCACAGGACACGCAGGCCGCTATCGAAAGCGCCGAAAAAGCGTTCGCCCGCTGGAAGTTAACTCCTGCCTGGGAGCGCGCAGAGTTATTGCATCGCGTCGCCGCCGAGATGGAAAAGGCGCGTGATAAAGCGGCGCGCATTATCTCTCTTGAAAGCGGCAAACCCGTGGCGCAGGCCAGCCGGGAATGGACGCTATCGGTCGATCAATTCACCTGGTACGCCGAAGAGGCACGACGCATTTATGGACGCATCGTAGAAAGCCGCGTGCCGGGCGGGCGTTGTGAAGTGTCCCACCAGCCAGTCGGCGTAGTGGCCGCGTTCACCGCATGGAACTTTCCGGTGGTCCTGATCGCTCGCAAAGTGGCGCCTGCGCTGGCGGCCGGTTGCACCGTAGTGTTGCGCCCATCCAGCGAAGTTCCCGGCTCGGCCATGGTCATCATGGAATGTTTGCAAAAAGCCGGCATTCCCGCTGGCGTGGTCAACATGGTCGTGGGCAGCACCGACGCCACCTATAACGTGTTGATTAATTCGCCGGTGATACAAAAAGTCACCCTCACCGGCTCGACTCGTATCGGTCAGCAGATGATCCGCGACTCGGCGGCCACCATTAAACGCCTGAGCATGGAACTTGGCGGCAACGCGCCGATGATCGTATTTGATGACGCCGACGTCGAAAAAACGCTGGATTTGGCCGTGCCGACCAAATTTGCCAACTGCGGACAGGTGTGCGTCGCGCCAGACCGTTTTTATGTCCACGAATCGATTGCCGAAGCCTTTATTAACGGTTTCGCCGCGCGTGCTGAAAAGCTGAAAGTCGGATACGGCCACGACGAAGGCGTCGAAATGGGACCAATAATCAACCAGCGTCGTCTCGAGGCTATCGAGCAAGTGGTTGACGACGCACGCAAAAAAGGCGCACGCGTCGTGACAGGCGGCCATCGCATTCTGGATAGACCGGGCTTCTACTTTGCGCCGACAGTGCTTGCCGAAATGCCGGAAGATGCCATCGCCCTGTGCGAAGAAAACTTCGGCCCCATTGCGGCTATCACGACTTTCAAAGATGAAGACGAGGTTATCGCGCGCGTTAACCAGTCTGATTTCGCCCTTTCCGCTTACGCCTTTACCCGTGATGCAGCGCGTATTCGCCGCGTCTCTGCCAATTTGCAAGCTGGCATGGTCGGCATCAACAGCTTTGCGTTGGCCGCGGCCGAAGTGCCGTTTGGAGGTATAAAGTCCAGCGGCATGGGCAGCGAGGGCGGAACGGAAGGTATTCACGAGTACATGAACGTCAAACTGACCCAGGTTGTTCTATAAGGAAAGCGACATGATTACTAATAATCTTAAGCAACTCTTTAAACAGGATAAAACCGCGCTCAACGGCTGGCTTTCCGTTGCCAGCCCTTTCACCGCCGAGATTATGGCGGCCCAAGGCTATGATTCCGTCACCATTGATATTCAGCACGGGTTTGTGGGTTACGAGACCGCAGCCGTGATGCTGCAAGCCATGCGTGCCAGTGGCGTAACGCCTATGGTTCGCGTGCCGTGGCTCTCTCCGGGCGACATTATGAAAGCGCTCGATGCGGGCGCTTACGGGATTATTTGTCCGATGATCAATAATGCCGAAGAGGCAAAACAGCTGGTTTCCTGCGTGCGTTATCCGCCCCTTGGGCAACGCAGTTTTGGTCCAACGCGCGTCACCTTCGCGGCGGGACAGGATTATGGCCAGCATGCAGACAATGAAATCCTCTGCTTTGCCATGATTGAAACCGCCGAAGCCGTGCGCAATATCGACGAGATTGTTGCCACGCCGGGTCTGGATGGAATTTATATCGGCCCTGCCGATCTCACTTTAGGACTAACCGGTAAAAAATATCGTACCGGATTTGACCGCGATGAAAGTGAAATAATCAGTAATATCAAACATATTCTGGAACGAGCACATTCGGCAGGCATTTATGCCGGTTTGCACAATGGCACGGCGGAATACGCTGCCAAAGCTGCCGAATGGGGATTTGATCTGGTTACCGTTTCCAACGACGTGCAACTCCTGCGCGGTGCGGCGACGGCCAGCGTTGACCGTTTCCGTCAATTGACGGGTGGCAACGCCTCTGCGTCCCCCGCTGTTGCCCAGAAAGGAGGATATTAAAATGCCACATATTCTTATCGCAGGAAAAATCCATCAGGCGGGATTAGAGATCCTTAAAGCCAGAAAAGATTTCACCTTTGATTTAGTCGATGAAGTCAGTGTTTCGAGTTATACGCCTTTTATTCGCCATGCCGACGCGCTGCTATTACGCACTCAGCCGCTAACCCGCACTGAAATATCGCTGGCATCAAAACTTAAAATCGTTTCGCGACACGGCGTAGGTTATGACGCGGTTAACGTGGCGGCGTTAAATAAGCGCGGTATTCCATTGACTATCGTAGGTGACGTCAATTCTCTCTCGGTAGCAGAACATACGTTAGCCATGCTAATGGCGCTGGCGAAACAATTGCCGGTGTATGACCAAAGTATTCGTCAGGGCAAATGGAATTGCCGCAACAGCTTTTCGGCGATTGAATTAGCGGGCAGAACGCTGTTCATTCTTGGATTTGGTCGTATTGGTCGTGAAGTATCGCGAATGGCGAAGTGTTTCAATATGTCTATTGTCGCCTACGATCCTTTTGTTCCGGCCAATGTATTTACCGAGCACGGCGTAAAACAGGTTGCAACTATTGAGCAAGGGCTGGAATTAGCCGACGCGGTGACCGTTCATTTACCGCTTAATGACAAGAAACCGCTGATTGGCCGCAAGGAGCTGGCATTATTAAAACCTCACGCCATTGTTATTAATACGGCGCGCGGGGGAATTATCGATGAAACTGCGCTTATTGATGCCTTAAATAATAACCGGCTGGCGGGCGTTGGATTAGATGTGTTCCGCGAAGAGCCGCTAAACCCTGCGTCGCCGCTGCTGGCCGCCTCTAATCGCCTGCTGGTCAGCCCACATTCTGCGGGTCTCACCCAGGAAGCCGCCATGCGAATGTCGGTTTCTGCGGTCAATAATATTATTGATTATTTCAGCGGCACGCTGGATGAAAAACTTATCGTCAACAATAAAGAAATAATCAAAGACAGTATCGTTTGATAAGGCTCGGCCTATTTATTAATGCCGTTTATTAGTTAAAAGAATTTTTATCTCGATAACACGATTACCCTACAGGAATTAAGTATGTTGAGAATCGCCTTATTAGGTGCTGGCCGCATCGGGCACGTTCACGCTATGAATGTAGCCGCACATCCTGAATTAACGTTAGTCGGCATCGCCGATCCGTTAATTGAAAACGCCCTTTCGCTAACAAAATTAGTGGGCGGGCGCGCGGTTAAAGATCCGCTCGAGTTTATTGAGGATGACTCAATAGATGCCGTGATTATTGCTACGCCGACTGATACTCATGTCGATTTAATGCTGAGAGCGGCGCGCAAAGGTAAAGCCATTTTATGCGAGAAGCCGGTGGACCTTAATCTCAATCGCGCCCGCGAAGCCTGTGAAGAACTTAAACAACGCAATGCGCGGGTAATGGTGGCTTTTAATCGCCGCTTTGATCCCAGCGCGCGGGAAATATATCAGGCCATTGCTGAAGGCGAAATCGGCGAATTACATCAAGTAATGATAACCAGTCGCGATCCGGGATTTGCCTCCATGGAATATCTGAGCCATTCAGGCGGTGTCTTTCGTGACATGACGATTCATGATTTTGACATGGCGCGCTGGCTATTGGGCGAGGAGCCGGTGGAAATTTTTGCTTCGGCCAGTCGATTGCTTAAACCTGAATTAGCCAAAAACAACGATTTTGACACCATTATGGTGCAGATTACCACCAAGTCTGGCAAGCAGTGCCATATCAACGGCAGCCGTCAGGCCAGGTACGGCCACGATCAGCGTCTCGAAGTGTATGGATCAGAGGGCATGCTACTTAACGACAATCAGCGCACCTCGTCGATTCGTCGTTATAACGCGCGGACCACCGAGTCGCGCCCTCCACTGGTTCACTTTTTTCTAGAGCGCTATGCAGAAGCCTATCGTATTGAACTTAATGAATTTGTTTTAGCAATTAACCATGCAACGCCTATGCCTATTACGCCGTATGACGGTTATAGGGCACTAAAACTCGCCGAATGCGCACAGCGTTCTGCTGAAACCGGCAAACCGGTCAACGTCGAAGATTAATTACTTGTATGAGGGAATAAACATGAAAAAGATTGGCATTGGTATTATCGGCACCGGATTTATGGGGACTTCACACGCGCTGGCTTATCGCGCGGCGGGCGGAATTTTCTCGGGTGAAGTGGCCCCTGAATTAATTAGCGTAGCCGACGTCGATCGCGCCGCGGCAGAAAAAGCCTATCACCGCTTCGGTTTCCGCCGTTACACCGATGACTGGCAGGCGCTTATCAATGATCCGGAAGTCGATGTGGTTTCAATCACTACGCCTAATAAATTCCATCTTGAACAAGCGCTTGCAGCCATTAAAGCAGGCAAGCACGTTCACTGCGAAAAGCCTATTGCGCCAAACAGTGAAGATGCAAAACTCATGACCGAAGCCGCCGAGGCAAAAGGGGTCATTACTCAGGTCGGTTTCAATTATCTTAAAAATCCGCTCATCAAACTGGCTAAAGAGATGATTGAAGGCGGCGAGCTGGGTGAAATCGTCAGCTTCCGTGGCATTCACGCGGAAGATTTTATGGGCTCGCCGCATACGCCGTGGTCATGGCGTCTTGATCCGAAAGGTGGCGCGGGGGCGATTGCCGATCTCGGCAGTCATATTATCGCCATGGCGCGTTACTTGCTGGGACCTATCGTCGGGCTCAATGCCGACCTTGAAACTGTCATCAAAGAAAGGCCCGTGGCACTGGGTGCATCTGAGCTACGCAAGGTTGAGGTCGATGATATCGCCAGACTGACGGTGGAGTTCGCGCGCGGCTGTAAAGGCAATATTGAAGCCAACTGGGTAGCAACAGGCCGCAAAATGCAGCTGGGCTTTGAGATTTACGGCACGTTGGGCGGCCTGCATTTTACTCAGGAAAGATTTAACGAGCTGAATTTGTATCGCAGTGAAGGCAATGGCGGCCATCATGGTTTCCAGAAAATTGAAGCGGGTCCAGAACATCTGCCTTATGGCGCTTTCTGCCCTGCTCCGGGTCATCAGTTAGGTTTTAATGACCTTAAAACTATTGAAATGGCAGAGTTTCTTCGCGCCGTTGGCAACAATCAGGCCAGCGGTCCCGATTTCAGAGAGGCTTGGGAAATTCAGAAAATTATCGACGCTACCTTAGTTTCATCGAAAGAGAAACGCTGGGTAACGCTCTGATAAACGCGGCACGACCTGTTGCGCACCACTAGTCGCGCACCACTAAAGTATTGACCCGCCACATGGCGGGTTTTTTATTCTTCAAAAATTTTCATTGCTTCAATTTCAACAGTTGCAAATACCTCGCTGAATAGACCCGGATTTACTAGACGGTTGCGTGCCTCATATGCGTATTAGGGGTCGGGACAATGAACTGTCGCTCAAGGTAATTAGGGCTGGCTACCGAAGGTTTTCCACCACTGTAGTAACGTCGTTTTCGATATCCGGTCTGGGATGCTAATTCAGCGAGCCTCATTAACTGAGCAACCCTGTTACGTCCGGCGCGTTCACCCAGGTCTTTCATATCGAGCCAGATTTTCCGGTAACCATAAACCCTACCACTTTCAAGCCACAGTTGCTTAATGAGGCCAGTCTGACGTTCGACCTGTCGGGCGCGCAACGATTTTGGCTGCTTTAGCCACTGGTAATAGCCGCTGTAATGAAGGCCAAGAACCAGGCACAGGCGACGTACAGGTAAAATGGCGACATTTTTTTAATGAAGGCGTACTTCAGCCGGATGTTCTTGCAAAGTACGCGGCAGCCTTTTTTAAAATATCTCGCTTTTCAGTTACCCGCTTAAGTTCTTGCCTGAGACGTTTTACATCAAGCTGGATAGCATCATCCTGCTTGCGCTGGGGTTCAGGTTTTTGGTGACGCTTAACCCAGGCATAAAGGCTGTTAGTCGATACCCCAAGTCGGGAGGCGACCTCAGATACGGGATATCCCTGCTCTGTGACCTGCTTTACGGCTTCAATTTTGAATTCTTCAGTGAACGTTTTGGCTGACATAAACACTCCTTCATTAAGCCACCATTATGGACTGACCCCACGACAGTAGACAAATTCTGTCCTCACGATGAGGCCTGTTCGAAGGCCTCCGGACTGACGCCGCC
>NZ_JAWUEA010000012.1:0-12333 GCF_036663475.1 Rouxiella sp. T17
GCGGGGGCCGGATTTGAACCGACGACCTTCGGGTTATGAGCCCGACGAGCTACCAGGCTGCTCCACCCCGCGTCCGATGGAGGCGAACTATACTCTCTGAGAGAAATCATGCAACCCTTTTTTGTAATAGATCGAGATAAAGCAGTTTGTTGCGCTAATTTTGCACGATGTGCTGTTTATTCCCGCCACTTTGGCTTAGTGCATTTTTTTGAAAGGTCTAATTCCTTTCCTGAATGCCCTTTGCTATCGTTCTTTCCAAATAATTTCCCCACCCTGAGCAAGAGAGAGTAGTAATGAAAGGACGTTGGACTAAATATTTGCTGAGTGGATTGGTTATCGCCGTGCTGGCTGGCTGTTCTTCACGCCCCACCGATCGCGGCCAACAGTATAAAGACGGGCGCCTGACTAATGCGCTCGAGTATGTAAATGAACCGAATGCCAGCGGCAGGCCGGTCAATGCCAAAGATTACGCCGATCAGGTGATGGAGGTGCAATACGGCTCTTCCGCATTGTATAACCGTAATACCAGCACCTATAAAGCGATTGAACAATGGGCCCGTTCAGGCGCCGATACCCGCACCATGAGCCAATACGGCATCAGCGCTTATCAAATGGAAGGCGCCGATAACTTCGGTAACGTGCAGTTTACCGGCTACTACACGCCTGTTGTACAAGCGCGTTATACGCCGCAGGGCGAATTCCAGTATCCGCTGTATCGCATGCCGCCAAAACCGCGCGGTGGACGCCTGCCCGATCGTGCCTCTATCTATTCTGGCGCGCTGAGCAGCAACTACGTGGTTGCCTACACGAATTCATTAATAGATAACTTTATGATGGAAGTGCAGGGCAGCGGCTATGTGGACTACGGCGACGGTCGCCCGCTGACCTTCTTTGGTTATGCCGGCAAAAACGGTCACGCCTATCGCAGCATCGGTAAAGTGTTAATAGATAGAGGCGAAGTCGCGCGCGAAGATATGTCGATGCAGGCAATCCGTCACTGGGCCGATACTCATAGCGCTGAAGAAGTCCGCGAACTGCTGGAGCAGAACCCGTCATTCGTGTTCTTCAAGCCGGAACCTTTCACTCCGGTGCGCGGCGCGGCGGGCATTCCGCTGGTTGCCAAAGCGTCGGTTGCATCCGATCGTTCACTGATCCCGACCGGCACCACGCTGCTGGCCGAAGTGCCTGAATTGGACAATAACGGCAAGTTTACCGGTAAATATCACTTACGACTGATGGTTGCGCTTGATGTTGGCGGTGCAATTAAAGGTCAACATTTCGATATGTATCAAGGGATTGGTTCTGATGCCGGACATGCAGCAGGATTTTATAATCACTATGGTCGCGTATGGGTGTTAAAATCTGCGGTAAATACCACGCCGCAGCTGACTTATCAGGGGCAAGTAGGCGGTAGCTCGCAGTTAGTGCCTGCGGACAACGCTAAAGATCCGTTTTCAGGTTAGTTATTAGTTAGTTATCAATTGTAGAGAGGTCACACAACATGGCAGCCGAATTTTCCGAGGCTTACCAACAGCGCTTTGGCGGCACGGCCCGTTTATACGGTCAGCAGGCGTTGGCACTATTTTCAGCCGCGCATGTTTGTGTGATTGGCATCGGCGGCGTAGGTTCCTGGGCCGCCGAAGCTCTGGCGCGAACTGGCATCGGGGCGATCACTTTGATTGATATGGACGACGTCTGCGTCACCAACACTAATCGGCAGATCCACGCGCTGCGTGAAAACGTCGGCCAGTCGAAAATCGAGGTTATGGCGCAGCGTATTTTGGCGATTAATCCAGAATGCAAAGTGACCTGCGTCGACGATTTTATTACGCCGGATAACGTCGCCGAAATGCTAAACCGCAATTTCAGCTATGTCGTTGATGCAATTGACAGTGTACGGCCAAAAGCGGCGCTGCTCTCTTATTGTCGACGTTACAAGATTCCGGTAGTCACCACCGGCGGAGCAGGAGGGCAGATTGACCCGACGCGGATTGAAGTGGCGGATTTGGCGAAAACGATTCAGGATCCGCTGGCGGCCAAGCTGCGCGAGCGACTAAAAAATGATTTTAACGTCAAGAAAAACAACAAGGGCAAGCTGGGCATCGACTGTGTATTTTCCAGCGAGCCGCTGATGTATCCGCAGGCTGACGGCTCGGTTTGCGCCTCGCGCGCTACCGCAGAAGGTCCAAAACGGATGGATTGCGAGTCAGGTTTTGGCGCGGCCACCATGGTCACTGCCAGCTTCGGCTTCGTCGCTGTTTCTCACGTGTTGAAAAAGATGATGGCGAAAGCAGAACGCGCGGCGGCCATCAGCCAGCCTGAAACGGTTCGTTCACTGGCGTCATTGGATCAATAAATACGCGTTAAGATAATTTAAATATAGGCTAAACACAGGCGCGGGCAATATTTTGCACGCCCTGTGAGAGCGCAGCCAGGCCGCTGGCACGGCTGCTGCTCAACTGGTCGCGCAGCTGTAAAATATCGAAAAGTGCCAAAGGATCGCGTTCAAGAATTTCCTGCGGCGTTTTGCCTTCGACCGCCGTCAGCAGCACGGCAAGCAGGCCTTTAACTATTCTGCCTTCGCTATCGCCATAAAAATGAATCCCGCCGTTTTCCAGCTTTTCATAGCCGAGCCACACCCGATTCTCGCAGCCTGACAGCTCGATTGCAGGCGTTTTTAACGAGGCATCCAACGGCGGCAGCGCCTTCGCCAGCATCACTAATTGACGATAGCGATCTTCCCATTGGCGAAACGCAGAGAATTTTTCGATTAACGACGCTTCGGTGATATCGTGACCAAATGGGTGCAGAGCTAACATAATTTTTCTCTTCTCTTTATTTTTAATCTGTAAAATCCAAGCGGCAAAAAGCTAATCAGCTAAAAGCTCAAGCGCAAAGTGTACGCCCGACACCAAACGTTCAACATCTTGCACAGTATTATACGGCGCGAATGAGGCGCGTAAGGTGCCGCTGACGCCTAACGCTTCAGTAAGCGGCTGCGCGCAGTGTTGCCCAGCGCGCAGTGCGACCCCTTTTTCGGCGAGGATCGCAATAATATCACTGTGGTGAATATCGGCGATATCAAACGCCAAAACGGATGAGTTTTTCTGGCGGAAGCTACGAAAACCGGCGATTTTACTCAACTCTTTTTCTGCCGTCTCCGCCAGCGCTACGCTGTACTGTTCGGCGGCCACTCGATCAAAAGTATTTAACCAATCAATCGCCGCCGCTAGGCCCAGCACGCCAGCGATATTCGGCGTGCCGGCTTCAAAACGCTGCGGCACCTGCTGTGGCGTGAAATCTTGCATCGTCGTGTGGGTCAGCATTTTTCCGCCGCCATGCCACGGCGTCATCGATTCAAGCAGCTCTTTTTTGCAGTACAGCACGCCGATACCCGTCGGACCGTAAAGCTTATGACCTGAAAAGGCATAAAAATCAAAGTCTAGCGCCTGAACGTCGACAGCATCATGTACCACGCCCTGTGCGCCATCGACTAAAACCGGCGTGCCGTTGGCGTGGCAGAGGGCGATGGCGGCAGCAAGATCAGGCTGGCCGCCCGTCACGTTCGACATTTGGCTTATTGCCAACAGGCGGGTTTTAGCATTTAACAGCGCGGGTAGGGCGTTGAAATCCGGTAAGAAATCGCTGTTTAGCGGCAATGTGATGACTTTAGCCTGACACTGTTCGGCCAGCATCAGCCACGGAATCAGGTTGGCGTGATGCTCGAAAGGGCTAACGATAATCTCATCGCCGGGCTGCAAAAGCGGACGCAAATAGCTCTGCCCCACCAGATTAATCGACTCCGTCGTGCCACGCGTCCAGACAATATTCTCCGCGCGCGGCGCATTAATGAAGGCGGCAACCTGTGCGCGGGCCTGTTCAAAACTTTCGGTCAGTGACTGCGCGGCCTTGTGCTGACTGCGATGCACCGTCGCGCCTGCATTTTGATAATAATTCACCGTCGCCTCGATAACTGGCTGAGGCGTGAGGGCAGTAGCGGCGCTGTCGAGGTAGCACGGCGGCAGAGACTCCTCCGACCACAAAGCACGGAAAGATTGACGGAAGGCGGTGAAATCAAAAGGCGTCATGGTAATAAAAGTCCTGATTTGGGGGGCAAATCCAGCTTAAGCCCATTATTAAAGCGAATATAACAAAATCGAGGCCTATATCACTTTTATGAATGAATACAGCTTCAAGAAGGCATCTTTAAGAATGCTTAACTGGAAATATACCAGATGCTTGTTATGCTGATTTAGGATGACTGACGAATTTTCGCGGGCGTTTTATCCGCGAATTCAAGCATTTTAATCTACAGGAGTTAATTATGAAGAAGATCTTCGCCGTAGTTTCCGCTGTTTTACTTGCCGGTACTCTTGCTGCTTGTTCAAGCAACTATGTGATGCATACCAATGATGGCCGCACCATTGTTGCAGACGGTAAGCCAACGACAGACAGTGATACCGGTATGATCAGCTACAAGGATGCATATGGTAACAAACAGCAGATTAACAAGTCAGAAGTAAAAGAGATGGTTAAAGGCAACTAAGCCTTTATGAGGTGTCGAGCTTCAGGCTGCGACACCTGCTCTCTTTTCTGGGCTTTAACGCCAGACAAAAAAAAGCACCGCAAAATGCGGTGCTAAAAAATCACTTTGAACAGACAGGGTAATGTACAGGAAGTGAAAATTTTGTAGCTATCAGGCTACGCGTCTGGATTGCCAGACAACACAAACACAACATCACAACCACAAGCCAAAAGCATCAAGGCATCCTCATACCCTTCAACTTTTCGTTCCGGCCACTGGAAGTTGCGCAACTATAGGTTTTTGCCTGTACATCCTCAATGGACAATTTATAATGTCTCGGATTAAAAAAACTAATAACTAATTCCGCTTACGCGCCTATGGCTCGCGGCCTGAATGAGAAGTATCCATTTCATGTCTAAACGTTTACCCCCGCTTAACTCTTTGCGTGTTTTTGACGCGGCCGCTCGACATCTGAGCTTTACCAAAGCTGCCGAAGAACTTTTCGTCACTCAGGCGGCAGTAAGCCACCAGATCAAGTCACTTGAGGACTTTTTAGGCTTAAAACTGTTTCGCCGCCGCAATCGCTCACTATTATTGACCGAAGAAGGCCAAAGCTATTATCTCGACATAAAGGAAATTTTCTCGGCGCTAAACGAAGCCACGCGCAAGCTGCAGGCGCGCAGTGCGAAGGGCGCGCTGACCGTCAGTTTGCCGCCAAGTTTTGCCATACAATGGCTGGTTCCGAGGCTGGCTAGCTTTAACTCAGCTTATCCGGGGATCGACGTGCGCATTCAGGCCGTAGACCGCGATGAAGACAAACTTTCTGACGACGTCGACGTAGCGATTTTTCACGGGCGGGGCAATTGGCCGGGCCTTCGCGCCGAGCGTCTGTATGCCGAATATCTGTTACCCGTCTGTGCTCCGGCACTGATGATGGGCGATAATCCGTTGAAAACGCCCGAAGATTTATCCAAACATACGCTTTTGCACGATGCGTCGCGCAGAGATTGGCTGGCTTACACCAAGCAGCTTGGTTTGCAACACATCAACGTGCAGCAGGGGCCGATTTTCAGCCACAGCGCGATGGTCGTGCAGGCGGCGGTTCACGGACAGGGCGTGGCGCTCGCCAACAACGTAATGGCGCAAACTGAAATCGAAGCCGGGCGTCTCGTTTGCCCGTTTAACGAAGTTTTAATCAGTAAAAACGCTTTTTATCTGGTTTGTCATGACAGTCAGGCAGAACTGGGTAAAATAGCCGCCTTTCGGCAGTGGATCCTGGCGCGTGCCGCCAGTGAGCAAGAGCGATTGCGTTTCCGTTACGATCAGCCGCCGCTATAAATATCATTTATAAAGGTAATTACAGTGGGCCATGAGAATCAGGCCCTAATAAGGATAACGATAAAGATGACCAGTCGTGCCATGTTGATTTTTGCCGCCATCAGCGGCTTTGTGTATGTCGCTTTTGGCGCCTTTGGTGCACACGTGTTGAGTCAATCGCTGGGTTCGGCCGAAATGGCCTGGATCCAGACCGGATTAAACTACCAGAGCGTGCACACTCTGGCGATACTGGCGCTGGGCGTTGCCATGCAGCGTCGAAGCAGTATCTGGTTCTACTGGAGCAGCGCCTGTCTGGCTCTCGGAACCGTATTATTTAGCGGCAGCCTTTACTGTCTGGCGCTGTCAGGACTCAAACTGTGGGTCTTCGTTACCCCAATCGGAGGAACCTTCTTCCTGATTGGTTGGATATTGATGTTAGTCGGCGCGCTGCGTCTGGGACAAAAGGCACAACGCCATGAATAATAAACTTGCACTCTATTGCCGCTCTGGCTTCGAGAAAGAATGCGCGGCTGAAATTACCGCCAAAGCTGCCGAAAAAGAGATTTTCGGTTTCGCCCGCGTAAAGGAAGACAGCGGCTACGTGCTGTTTGAATGCTACCAGCTCGAAGATGCTGATCGACTGGCGAAGGAAATTCCGTTCCGTGAGCTGATTTTTGCTCGTCAGATGATCGTGGTCGGCGAACTGTTGAAAGACCTGCCGCCTGAAGATCGCGTCACGCCGATCGTGGGCATGTTGCAGGGCGTAGTCACCAACGGCGGCGAGCTGCGCGTTGAAGTTGCCGATACCAATGAAAGCAAAGAGCTGACCAAGTTTTGTCGCAAGCTCACCGTACCGCTGCGTGCCGCGATGCGCGAACAGCGCGTATTGGGTAAAAAAGAGAACGCGTTGCGCCCGGTGGTGCACGTCTTCTTTATTGCGCCGAACTGCTGCTACGTGGGTTATTCCTACAGCAACAACAACTCGCCGTTTTACATGGGCATACCACGCCTCAAGTTCCCGTCAGATGCGCCAAGCCGTTCAACGCTCAAGCTGGAAGAGGCGTTCCACGTCTTTATTCCCGCTGACGAATGGGACGAACGTCTGGCAAGCGGCATGCACGCCGTCGACCTCGGCGCGTGCCCGGGCGGCTGGACCTATCAGCTGGTACAGCGCAGCATGATGGTCGATGCTATCGATAACGGTCCAATGGCGCCAAGCCTGATGATGACGGGTCAGGTAACGCATCACCGCGAAGACGGCTTCAAATACAAACCTACCCGTAGCAACATTTACTGGTTAGTGTGCGACATGGTCGAAGTGCCGGCCAAAGTCTCGGCACTGATGGGTGACTGGCTGGTAAACGGCTGGTGCCGTGAAGCCATCTTCAACCTCAAGTTGCCGATGAAGAAGCGTTACGAAGAGGTCTCGCAAATTCTGGAGCACATGAAATCGCGTCTGGCCGAGAAAGACATTAACGTCGAAATCTTTGCCAAGCAGCTGTACCACGACCGCGAAGAGGTCACGGTTCATGTCCGCCGTTTCTGGCCAGTTGTCCCCGGTCGTCGTGATGAACGCTATTAATCCTCGTCGTTCTTGAAGCTGTGGCGGCGTTGGCTTCACTTGTTCGCCCGAATCACTGACCTGTGTCAGCTCATCGGGACTCGCAAGTTTGCCGCCTAGCCACAGCTCCAATTACTTAGAGGACGATCCTCGTCGTTCTTGAAGCAGTAACGATTTAATTTACGGCTCAGCTCTGAGCCGTAATTCTTGTAGATTCCCCTTCAAAATCACATCGGTTTGCAGCGTGGCGACACGGCGGCAGGTGAAGGCCAGTGCCTGATGTTCCCGCAGTTTTGATTGCCACTTCTCTGGTACGGCATGCAGATTTTCATATAACGCTTCGAGCGTCGGATATTGGCTTAGCAAGGTGACGGCTGTCTTGGGGCCGATGCCGGGTACGCCCGGGATTTTGCTGCTGCTGATGCCCGTTAGTCCCCAATAGTCGATGAGCTGGGTAGGTAAAACGCCAAAATTAGCCTGCACGAAAGGCATGTCCAGCCAGCGTTTCTGGAAATAATCGCGGATTTGCACGTCGGGAGCCAATAGCTGGCAATAGCCCTTATCGGTCGAAACGATAGTCACCTGATGACCCGCGCCGGCGACTTTGGCCGTCAGTGTCGCGGCTAAATCATCGGCCTCCTGACCTGCCGAATGCCAGCAGGCAATGCCAAGACTTTCAAAGGCCGCTTTAAGCGCGGGCATTTCGGCAAACAGGTTATCAGGCATGGGCGAGCGGCCTGCCTTATAGTCGGGTAGGCACTGGTGTCGCCAGCTGTCGTGGCGATCGTCTTCATCAAACACGGCAACCGCGTGAGTAGGCTGCGAATGTTGAATAAGCTGATTCACGGCGTTCTGGCAGGCAGTGACGCACGGCGAGCCTTGAACGGCATGAATACGCCGAATAAGATTCAGCGCGTCTATGATTAGTAAGTGAATTTTCATGCGCAGAGGTTAACAGTAAATGGGCGCGGTCGCACTGGGGAAGTGGCGTTACATTGGCTTCTCAGCGGAGTTTGCGAGACGTCGCCCAACAATGATTTTCCCCCATTGTGTTCAATAGGGGAGAGGGAGGAAAGTAGCGTTCACGCCGGTTATGAGCAAATCTCATAGCATGGCACATACGCGGTGCCCGGCAGTTTCATGCGATGCTGAGCCACAAAGCCCTGCAACAGACTGTCCATTTTCTTCATCAGAATAGGATCACCATGCAGCTTGAAACGCCCGTGTTTTTCGATGGCTTTGATACCGCCTTCTTTGACGTTACCGGCCACAATGCCCGAGAAGGCTCTGCGCAGCGCGGCAGCAAGACGCTCTGGCGGTTGATCGAGGTGCAGATCAAGATTAGCCATGTTTTCGTGACTTGGCTCAAACGGCAGCTGGAGATCGGGCGCAATGCGAATTGACCAGTTAAAGCTGTAGGCATCGCCACTGTTGCGGCGGTTTTCTTTTACCAGCGGCATGGCGCTTTTCAACTGGCGAGCAACTTCAACCGGATCATCAATAATAATGGTGTAATGCTTTTGCGCTTCGTCACCCAGCGTTTCGCGAATAAAGGCATCGAGTACATTGAAGTAGTCGGCGCTCTCTTTCGGACCCGTCAGGATTAAAGGAAGAACCTGATCGCTGTTGGCCGGATCCATCAGAATACCGAGCAGATACAGCAGCTCTTCGGCCGTGCCCACGCCGCCCGGGAAGATAATAATCCCGTGGGCAATACGCACGAAGGCTTCAAGGCGCTTCTCGATATCCGGCATGATGACCAGCTCGTTGACCAGCGGGTTAGGCGGCTCGGCGGCAATAATTGAAGGCTCGGTCATGCCGATAAAACGGCTATTTTTGTAACGCTGCTGTGCCTGACCCACGGCGGCACCTTTCATTGGCGCTTCCATGGCGCCGGGTCCGCAGCCGGTACAGATATTTAATTCACGCAGGCCCAGCTGGCTGCCAACGTTGCGGGCGTACTGATATTCGGTAGCGTTAATGGAGTGGCCACCCCAGCACACCACCATGTTCGGATCTTCGTCCAGATGCAGCGTGCGCGCGTTACGCAAAATGGAGAACACCACGTTGGTCAGGTGCGCTGAATCTGAAAGGTCTAGGTCCTGATCACGGCCTGCGGTACTGATTTGGGCATTGACGAACAAAATGTCACGCAGCACGGCAAACAGGTTAGCTTGCAAAGAGCGGATAATTCGCCCGTCGACAAATGCCTCTTCCGGCGGATTGACCAGCTCGAGTTTAACGCCGCGCTCACGGCGCAGCACGTTGATGTCAAAACTTTCAAAACGATCCAGCAGCTCTTTGCTGCTGTCGGTTTGGCTGCCGCTATTGAGCACAGCCAGAGAACAATTACGGAAGAGGCGATATAAGTCGCTGCTCGCAGTACGCTTGAGCATGTCCACTTCCAACTGAGACAACAAATCCATTGAGCCAAGCGGGCTGATATGTGTAATCAAAGTTGCTCCTTATTAACGCCGTGTTAAAGATGCTATGCGTGCTTGTTATTCTTTAACATTAACCCTGTCCATAGGCTTTTACCATTGGTCTCTGGCCGTTAGCTCAGTAATTAAGCAAAGCTCGAATTATTGTCTGACAAGACGCGCAGTTGTTGGCTCAAACAGGAAATTCGCCCGCCACGGATTGATATCCAGACCGCCGCGACGGGTGTATCGCGCATAAACCGCAAGGCGAGTCGGGCTACAGAAACGCAGCAGATCGTTAAAGATGCGCTCGACGCACTGTTCGTGGAATTCGTTGTGATTGCGGAACGAAACCAGATAGCGCAGCAGGGCTTCGCGGTCGATTGCCGGACCGCGATACTGAATTTGCACCGAGCCCCAATCTGGCTGATGAGTAATCAGACAGTTTGATTTCAACAGGTGGCTGACCAGCGTTTCATCAACGATTTTGTCGCTGGTGGCGTTGTTCAGATAGTCGGTGCTAAAGCCATAATCGGTGATTTCGATATCCTGCGCGTCGATACAGATACCCGCAAAACGGCCAATGGGAGATCCTTCAACTTCATGTAACGGACGCAGGCTGACCGTAACGCTGCCCTCAGCGCATGCAGCAAGATCGCGTTCCAACGTTTGGCGCACGCTGGCCCAGTCGTCAAATTTGGTCTGATTAAAGCTGTTGAGGTAGAGTTTGAAACTTTTGGATTCAATCAGGTTAACGCTGTCGGCATCGAGACTTATTTCGCCGACGGCCACCTGCGGCAACCCTTTGGCATTCAGCCAGGAGAGCTCGTACATCGTCCAGATGTCGCCACCGTGAAAGGGCAGAGAGTCAGGGTACAAGCCCAAAGGCTCGCGATTCATGCTGCGCGGCACGGCTTGCAGCAGGGAGGCATCATACTGATCGCGATAAGGCGTGGCTTTGCCGAGCGTCAGTTGAGAAAGAGCGGGGTTATCCTGATAGGAGGACATGCTGTCACCTTGATAAGAGATTGGTACAATACAAAACAAATTGCTTATCCCTATAGTTTAACGCACTGCCGACCGAGAAGATGAGAAAAATATGGACCATGAAGTTTCAGACGCCCTGAAAGGTTTTACGCAACGTTATGTTGAGCTGTGGCAGGAAAAGACCGGCAGTGCGCCGAGCAGCGATGCGCTATATGGCGTGGCGTCGCCTTGCGAAATAAGAAGCAGCGATGATGAAGTTTTTTGGTTGCCGCAGCCATTTTCGCTGCCCGCCAAGCTCGAAAACGTCGAAAATGCTTTTGATTTGATCCTGCGTGAAGAGGCGCACGCCTTTTATACCACCCAATTTGCCGGTGATATGACCGCCAGCTATCTGGACCACGAGTTTACGCTGGTGCAGGTGTGGAGCGAAGATGATTTCATCCGTTTGCAGGAAAACTTAATCGGCCATTTGCTGACGCAAAAACGTCTTAAACTGTCGCCTACAATTTTCCTCGGCACGACCGATTCCGAATTGATGCTACTCTCATTATGTAACCTCAGCGGTGAAGTCGTGCTTGAACAGTTTGGCAGTAAAAAACGCACGATCCTCTCGTCATCGCTGGCGGAATTCCTTACAATGCTCGCCCCGCAAATTCCCTGACAGATTTCATGGGAAAAATGGCTCACATCCTTGTGAGAGATCTCTTACAAACGCTGTAAGAGATCTCTTATATTTCACGCTAATAATTTCCTCCTGAATCATAATTAATCTTTAAATTCATATAATTAACTGTTGGCGTTACTCTTTGTACCTATGTAAGGATTATGTAAGTTGTACCGCTAGCCTTGTTTAAACATTAAAAATCGACGATGCTTACTTTGCCGCAAGGAAGGCATGAAACAGAACATCAGGATGATGGCTGGTTCATTAAGTAGGGGAAGACTCAGGATGAGTCAGGACGGCATCGGAGCATGCCAGGATGTTTCAGGACGAAACAAGGGACACCTCCAGGATGGAGATTGAGAGCCAATACAGGAGTTTGGTGGGTCAGGAAGACTAAAGGATTACGTCAGGATGACAAGGATGAGCAGTCAGGATGAAAGTTGGACGCTGCAAAGGATGGCTGGTTAGGATAACCACTGGACAAGTTTTCACGGATTGAGCAGGGAGCACACAGGTAGCTGGATTGCTATAAAACGAACCGGGGGTACTGTGCAAACAGTACCCCCAAACTTTGGTCTAGATTTGGAATCTAGGGCAATTTTTTTTAATTTCAAATTACCTTTCAAGTTCAACTTCAAGTTCTGCTTCTGCTTTAAATCCAAATTTCACTTTTAAGTTCAAGTTCAAGTGCAACTGCATGCGCTTCGCTTACTGCGCGGCGGCGCAGACCGCCCAAAGAGACGCAGTTAGTTTTGGATTTGAAAATCTAAATGCAAACTTTTAAGTTCAAGTTCAACTGCATGCGCTTCGCTTACTGCGCGGCGGCGCAGACCGCCCAAAAGGTATGCCAAGGTGCACT